>JADGAL010000008.1 GCA_015232025.1 Alphaproteobacteria bacterium | reverse complement strand
CTGGCGTAACCGCCCTTGCCAGCCGACGGCGAGTTGCGCCATGCTTCGGGGATCGTCTTTTCGAGGTATCGCCATGAACATGAAGTGGATTCTTGTCCTCGCGCTGCTGCTGTCGCCCGTCGCCGCCAATGCCGAGGTGATCGACCAAGCCACCGTGGGCAATTGGAAGCTCCGCGCCCAGACCAATGATCGTGGCCGGTTCAGCCATTGCTCGATGAAGGCCCAGTACGACAACGGCATCGCGCTCAACTTCCGGCTCACCAGGGACATGAATTGGACCATGTCCTTCGACAACGAGCGCTGGAATTTCCGCAACGGCGGCCGTATTCCAATTCAGTATCGCGTCGACCGCGGCCCGTGGATCCGCACCCAGGCGCTGGCGGTGGGGCGCGATCAACTCGGCGTCAACCTGATCGAGAGCAATCGCCTTTTCGAATTGTTCAAGCGGGGCGACACTCTGATCGTCGAGGGCGGCGACCAGACCCTGAGGTTCTCGTTGGCCGGCACCTCGGTCGGTCTCGAAACCCTGATGAATTGCGTCCAGCGCCACACGCGCGGCCGACGCTGATCCGATGGGCCGGCGGTTCGGCCGGCCCCCTTCGCGCCGTTGTTTCCCCAGATTCGGACAAGAGTTCCGAAGGGCATGAACACGCGCAGATTCGCCCTAATTCGTTAACCATCTGTTGTGGACTTCAGGTGGATAATTGGTAATATTGGTTATTGCGAGAGTCGCCTTCCGATCTGGGGGAACTTCACGTTGCGCCACTTAGTTGTCGTTTTCCTAATACTTCTGTTGGGGACGCCGTCCGCCCTGGCCCAAACGGCCGGAGCCGCGCCAACCGACCCGGCCCTGATCGAAAAGATCCGCAAGTCCAACGCCGAGTGCCTGGGCTGCCACACCGAGGCGGCCCTCAAGGCGCCGCCGCGCGAGGGCATGGATCTGCTCAAGCTCAAGACCCTGCTGGTGGACCCGGCCGCTTTCGAGCGCTCGAACCACGCCGGCATGGAATGCAAGACCTGCCACGGCCAGACCGCCAATGAATACCCGCACCGCGAGGGTCTGACGGCGCAGGTCAGCCCGTGTGGCGAATGTCACGCCCAGAAATCGATGCGGATCGAGGCGCAGTATGACGCCAGCATCCACGCCAAGCATCTGAAGGGCAAGTTCACCTGCCAAAGCTGCCACGACCCGCATCTCTACAAGGTGGCGGCCAAGCTGGGCGCGCCGAGCGAGATCGTCCGCCAGGACAACGCGATGTGCTTCGACTGCCACGAGTCGGACCTGAAATTCGCGACGTTCGGCGACGCCCTGACCCCGCCCAAGCGCCGTCCCGACCTTGACGACATCCACGAATGGCTGCCCAACGCCAAGCTGCATTGGGGGGCGGTGCGCTGCGTCGAGTGCCACACGCCGGTTTCGCCGACCAAGACCTTGGCCCTGTCGCACGAGATCGTCGGCAAGGACAAGGCCGAGAAGAACTGCGTCGCCTGCCACACGCGCGACACGGCGCTGAAGACCCGGCTTTATCGCCACATGGTGACCGAGGAGCGCGAGAAGTTGGGCTTCGCCAACAGCATCATCCTGGGCGATTCCTATGTGATCGGCGCGACCCGCAACGCCTATTTCGATCAGTTCGCGGTGTGGTCGGTGCTTCTCACGGTGGCCGGCGTCATGGGCCACGGCGCCTTGCGCGTCTTCACCGCCGGCATCCGTCGCCTGTTGAGGAAATCATGAGCGAACGCATCTACATGCTGCCGTTTTGGCTGCGGGCTTGGCACTGGGTCAACGCGGCGCTGATCCTGGTGCTGATCGTCACCGGGGGCAGCCTGCATTTCGCCCAGCCCGATCTGCCGCTGGTGCCGTTCGCCCTGGCCGCCCGCCTGCACGACATCGCGGGCGTGGCGCTGGCGGCGCTTTATGGCTTCTTCGTGATCGCCAATATCGTTTCTGGGAACTGGTGGCAATACGTGCCCAAGCCGGGCGGCTTCATCAAACGATGCCTGGTTCAAACCCGCTTCTATTGCTGGGATATCTTCTGGGGCAGGCCGCATCCCTATCCGCCGACCTTGGCGGCGAACTTCAATTCGCTCCAGCAGATCATCTACTGGTTCATCATGTACTTCTTCATGCCCATCCTGCTGCTCACGGGACTGATGTTCCTGGTGCCCGAATGGGCTCCGCAGCGGGTGCTCGGCCTGGACGGACTGCTGCCGATCGCGATGGCCCACACCGCGGTGGGCTTGATCATCACCCTGTTCATGATCGGCCACATCTATCTTGGCACCACCGGGCTGAAGGTGACGAGCCTGTTCCGAATGATGATCACCGGCTGGCACGAGCACTGATCTTCCACCAAACCGAAAGGCACGAGACATGACCCTCATCCGCAAATCCGTCGCCTTCGCCCTGCCGTTGTGCCTGGTGGCCGCCGCCGCCACGGCCCAAGAGGCTCCCAAAGGCCCCGTGAAGCCGATCGTGGTGACCGCCGCGAAGGCCGCCGCGGCGCCCAAGCTCGACGGCGTCGCCGACGACCCGGTGTGGAAAAGCGCCCCGGTGGCGAGCTTCGAGGCCGTGAAGGGCGTCCACTTCAAGGACAACGCGGGCACCACCACCGGCACCATCCAGGCGGCCCATGTCGGCGACACGCTTTACATGCTGCTGACCTACGAGGACCCGACCATGTCGGTGCGTCGCTCGCCGTTCCAGAAGCAAGCCGATGGAACCTGGGTCAAGGTCAAGGACCCCGAGGACAAGGGCGGCGACAACAACCTGGCTTACGAGGACAAGTTCTCGCTGATCTGGAACATCGGCGGTTCGATCTTCGGCTTCAACGAGAAGCTGGGCTGCAACGCGAACTGCCACGCCGGCGAGCCGGGCAAGGCCTATGGCAACAAGTACACCACCGAGGAAGGCGAATTGGGCGACATGTGGCACATGAAGTATGTGCGCGGCGGCTTCATGGGGCAGATCGACGACCAGTATCTCGACCACACCCGCTTCGACCCCGAAAAGGCCAAGGAGGCGGGCCGCAAGAGCGACGCCAAGACCGGCGGCGGCTATGCCGACGTCAAGCTGGTGGACGGCAAGCCGGAATTCATGAACAAGGACGGCAAGGCCGCCAACAAGGGCGGCACCTATTGGCTCAAGGCCGAGGACAAGGCGCCGTTCGACGATTCGAAGTTCGTGGCGGGTGACGAGGTCTCCTCGATCGTCGTCGAGCCGTTCACCGGGGACCGCGGCGACATCTCGGCCGGCATCGCCTGGAAGGACGGCAAGTGGGTCGCCGAGATCAGCCGCAAGCTGGTCACGGGAAGCAAGACCGACGTGCAATTCGACGATCTGTCGAAGACCTACGGCTTCGGCATCGGCCTGTTCGACAACGCGCAGGTGCGGCACGCCTACACCCAGCCGCCGCTGCATCTCGTGTTCCAGAAGTAACGGCCCGCAAAGCCCGCCCGCGCCTTGGTCTCGAGGCGCGGGCACCCCGACGCGGTTACGCATGACGGTGATGACGGTGTGACAAATCCGGGCTAGCATCGACCCATGCGCCTTCTCTTCCTCATAATCGCCGCCGCGTTGTCGATGGCGCCCGCCGCGACGGCTCGGGCGAGCGCCATCGACTGCCTCAAGGCGACGCGGCCGGTCGAGCATCTGGTCTGCGACGACCCGGAACTGCTGCGGCTCGACGGGCTGCTCAACCAAGCCTTCGCCAAAGCGCGCAAGGCGACCAAGACGCCCAAGCCGCTGGTCGACGAGCAGCGCGCCTGGGCCGAGCGGCGCGGCGCCGAATGCGGCCTGCCCGCCGGCCAGCCCGCGGATCGCGACCGGCAGTGGAGCGCCGCCGGCTGCGTGGCGCGCCTGTATCGCGCCCGCTTGGCCGAGCTTGGACTGCCGCAACCCGCGCCACCCCCCTCCCGGCCGGCCGATTTCCTGCATCCGCTGTGCGTCGAGGCGATGCTGGCCAGCCTGCCGGTCGACGAACCGGCCCGCCCGGTGCCCTTGAAGGCCTGCGGGCGCGGCTTCGCGCATGTCCCGGTCGACGAGACCAGACCCGGATTGTTCGGATCGGCCACCGCCTCGCAGGGCGAGAGCGGTTGGTTCGGCTATCGCGTCGCGGCCCGCCTGGGCGATGGGCGCGACGTGCTGGTGATCTTCGAATCGGGCGGCGGCACGGGCGTCTTCTCCGAGGTGGCGGCCTTGCGCCGCGTCGCCGCCGATGGCGAAACCCTGATGACCGCCGAAAGCCTGTTGGCGGGCGGCGACCGCTGCAATGGCGGCATCGAGACGGCCGAGGTGACGCGCGAGGGCGCGCTGCTGGTCGAATCCTACGCCACCGCCGTCGAACTGCTCGAATTGGCCGGCATCGACCCGGACGAGGTCGATCCGTCCATGCCGGGCTGCGCCTCCTGCTGTCTGGGTCGGGCGCGCGGCGTGGTGTCGCAAGCCGGCAAGTCCGAACTGGTCTCCTTGACCCTGGACAGTCTCGATCCCCTGGCCGGGGTGGCCGGCGCGCCCGCCTGCCTGGGCGGATTGCTGCGCGCCGAGGCGCCAAACTTGCCCCACGTCCTGGTCGCCGCGAAGGTTCGGGCGCTGGGACGCCGATTCCGCGAAACCTGCCTCGCCCCACCGCCGAGGGCCTCGCCATGATCGTCTGCGCGGTGCCGGTCCACGACAATCGCGACGACGCGTGGGACACGATCTATCTGCGGCCGCGGCTTGACCGGCCCGAGGGCGCCATCGAGGACGAGGCGCTGCTGGGGCTCGGCTGGGAAGAGCGGCAGCGCAACGTCAAAGCCGTGACGCGGACCATGCTCGACGTCGTCGAGGCGGGCTTCGACACGGCGTACCGCCTGATCGAGGCGGGCGAAGCCCAGACCAAGGTCATCGTGCCATTGTTCGGCGCGGCCTTCGTCGACAAATCCGTGGCTTCCGCCTTCACCGAGGCCTGCAAGGCCCAGCCGCCGGACGTCCACCGCCGAATCGTGTTCGAGGTGACCGGCGTCGGCGACGAGGTCGCGATGTCGTGGCTGGACGACGTGGCGATCGTGCTCCACCTGTTCTGTCTGTCCTATACCTGCCGCGTCACCCCGCGCAGCCGCAATTTCACCTTCCATGCGACCTGCAACTATTCGGGTGTCAGCCTCGATCTCGCCAACAAGCCATGGCCGGTCGACCGCGTCGGACCCTTCCTGGTCGACTTCGTGGCGAAGTGCAAGATCGCCCGCCTCAGGGCCTATGTGCATGGGGTGGGAAGCGCCGAACTCGCCGCCGCCGCGATCGAAGCCGGAGTCCGTTTCATGGACGGCTCGGCCGTCAGGCCCTGACCCGCGTCACGGCGCGGCGCCAGCCCTCCAGCAGGGCGTGCCGCCGCTCGGGCGGCATCGCGGGCTCGAAGCGCGCCTCGCGCAGCCATTGGGCGGCCACCGCGTCGAGCGATCCCCACAGCCCGGCCCCCATTCCGGCCAGCAGCGCGGCGCCCAGCGCGGTGGTCTCGGTGACCTTCGGGCGCTCGACCGGCAGGTCCAGCACATCCGCCAGGAATTGCATCACCCAGCCATTGACCGCCATCCCGCCATCCACCCGCAAGGTGCCGATCGGGGCGCCCAGGTCGGCGGCCATCGCGTCGAGCAGATCGGCGGTCTGATAACACACCGCCTCGAGCGCCGCGCGGACGATCTCGGCCTTGCCGGTGGCGCGGGTCAGGCCAAACAGCGCGCCGCGCGCCTCGGGGTCCCACCAGGGGGCGCCCAGCCCGGTGAAGGCGGGCACCATGTAGACGCCTCCCGTGTCGGCCAGCCCGGCGGCCAGGGCCTCGCTTTCGTCCGCCGAGCGGATCAGGCCCAGCCCGTCGCGCAGCCATTGCACGGCGGCGCCGGCCACGAAGATGCCGCCCTCCAAGGCGTAGGCGGGCCGACCCTCCAGCCGCCAGGCCAGGGTGGTGAGCAGGCGGTGCCGCGACGCCACCGGCGTGGCCCCGGTGTTCAGCAGCACGAAGCAGCCGGTGCCGTAAGTGCTTTTCACCATGCCCGGCGTGACGCAGGCCTGGCCGATGGCGGCGGCCTGCTGGTCGCCGGCCATGCCGCCGATCGCCAGCCGCTCGGCGAACAAGCCGTCGGCGGTCACGCCGAAGGCCGCCACGTTGTCGCGCACCTCGGGCAACAGGCCGGGCGGGATGTCGAACAGCCGCGTCAAATCGGGGTCCCAGCGCTGGGCATGGATGTCCCACAACAAGGTGCGCGCCGCGTTGGTGGCGTCGGTGGCGTGGACGGCCCCGCCGGTCAGGCGCCACAGCAGGAAGCTGTCGATCGTGCCGAAGGCCAGCTCGCCGCGCAGCGCCGCTTGGCGGGCGCCGGGAACCTCGTCGAGCAGCCAAGCGATCTTGCTGGCCGAGAAATAGGGGTCGGGCAGCAGGCCGGTGCGCGCCCGCAGCAACGGCTCGCAGCCCTGGTCGGCGAGCCGCTTGCACAGCGGCGCGGTGCGGCGGTCCTGCCAGACGATCGCGTTGTGGATCGCCCGGCCGTCCGAGCGCCGCCACACCACGGTGGTCTCGCGCTGATTGGTGATGCCGACGCCCGCCACCCGATGCCCGGCGGCGGCGGCGGCGGCCATCGCTTCGGCGCACAGGTCGCGGACCGCGTCCCAGATGTCCTCGACATCGTGTTCCACCCAGCCCGGTCGCGGGTAAATCTGGCGCAGTTCCCGCTGGACCCGAGCCAACTCGCGGCCGTCTTGGCCAAACAGGATGGCGCGCGTGCTGGTGGTTCCCTGGTCGATGGCGAGAATGCAGTCCATTGTCGCGTCCTCCTTGACCTTCGTTCGTGCCACCCGGCATATTTTGATTTTACGCGAATGGGGTGGTCGTTTGGACTTGTTTCGGCTTCCGGCGGCCAGTCTGGCGATCGCCTCGGCGCTTTGGGCGACCTGCGCGGTCGCCTTGGCGGGCGAGCGTCCACAGGTTCTGATCATCCATTCCTATCACGCCGGGATGACCTGGACCGAGGATCAGGCGGCCGGCCTGCGCGAGGCTTTGGGCGGTCTGGCCGACGTCGAGGAGGAGTATCTCGACTCCAAGCGACATCCGCGCCTGACCCATCTGCCGGGCGTCGAGGAGGTGATCGCGCGGAAATTCCCGCTCGATCTGCCCGATCTGGTGGTCACCACCGACGACGACGCCTTCGCCTTCGTGCGCGAGGCCCACGAGCGGCTGTTCCCCGAGGTGCCGGTGGTGTTCTCGGGCGTCAACGCGGCGCCCACTTGGCCCGACGGCCAACGCTGGGCGACCGGCGTGGTCGAGGACGTCGACATTCCCGCCAACGTGGCGCTGATCCGCGCCATGATCCCCGATCTGCGGCGGCTGGTGGTGGTGGTCGACAAAAGCCGCACCGGCTTGGCGCTGACCGACGAGGTCGAGGCGCTGCGCCGCACGTCCGCCCTCGACGGGGTGACGGTCGAGATCTGGAACGCCTTGTCGCATGACGAGATGCGGCGCGGCTTGCAGCAGCTGGGCCAGGGCGCGGCCGTCTTGATGCTGGCTTACAACCATGATCGCCTCGGCCGCTCGATGGGCTATGCCGAGGCGGCGCGCATGATCGCCGACGCCTCATGGGCGCCGGTGTTCGGCGTATGGGACTTCCTGCTGGGTCATGGCATCGTCGGCGGCTATCTGACCGGCGGGCTGGACCAGGGCAGGGCGGCCGGCCAGCTTTCGCTGCGGGTGCTGCAAGGCGTGGCGCCCGCCGACGTGCCGGTGATCGGCACCTCGCCGAAATTCCACGGATTCGACCGGGCGGCCTTGGAGCGGACGGGGCTGTCGCGCCGTCAACTGCCGCCGGGCGGCCGCATCGTCAATGAACGCGCGTCGATGCTGCCCGCCTATGAACAATACCGCTTGGCCTATTGGACGGCCGGCGGCGTCACAAGCGGGATGGGCGTGGGGTTGCTGCTGCTGGCCACGCTGCTCGCCACCCGGCGCAGAGCCCAGGCGGCGGTCGAACGCATGGTGACCGAGCGCACCGAGTTGCTGAGCCGCGAAATCGCCGAGCGCGCCGCCGCCGAGCGGCTGGTCGAGGAGAAGGCGCGCGAACTGGCGCGCTCGAACGAGGAGCTTGAGCAGTTCGCCTATGTCGCGTCGCATGATCTGCGCCAGCCTTTGCGAATCGTGATCAGCTACGTCACCCTGCTCGAACGCCAGCTTGGCGCCGCGGTGGATATGAATTCCGGCGATTACATCCGCTTCGTGCGCGACGGCGCCCATCGGATGGACCGGCTGATCCACGATCTGCTTGAATATTCGCGGGCCGGGCGGGCCGACAAGGCGCTGGCGCCGGTCGATCTGAACCAGGTGCTGACCGACGCCCTGCAAGACATGGCGGTGGCGATCGAGGACAGCGGCGCCCAACTGACGACGCCAGCCAACGCGCCCGGTGTGATCGGCTGCGAGATGGACCTCGTGCGGCTGTTCAACAATCTGATCGGCAACGCGATCAAGTATCGCGCGGCCGACCGCCCGCCGCAAATCGCCATCACGGTCGAGCAACGCGACGGAGTCTGGCGCTTCGTGGTGGCCGACAACGGCATCGGCATCGAGCCCGACCATCTGGATCGGATCTTCGGCGTTTTCCAGCGCCTGCATGTCCAGTCCGAGTACGACGGCACCGGCATCGGCCTCGCGGTCTGCAAGCGGATCGTCGAGCGCCATGGCGGAACCATCCACGCCGAATCCGAGCCCGGCCAGGGCAGCCGATTCGTGTTCACCCTGCCGATGCGGCCCGAATTGGCGAAAGAGGGAGTGGCCACCTGACCGAACGCGACATCCTCCTGGTCGAGGACGACCCCGCCGATGTCGGCCTGATCAGCCGCGCGTTGCGGCTGGCCGGCCGGCCGGTGCGCCTGCATCATGTCCGCGACGGGGGCGAGTGCCTGGCCTTCCTGCGCCGCGAAGGCCGGTGGGCCGATGCGCCCAGGCCCGATCTCGTGCTGCTCGACCTCAACATGCCGCTGATGGACGGGCGCGAGGCATTGGCGGAAATCCGCCACGATCCGTCCATCGCGGGGCTTCCCGTGGTGGTTCTGACCACGTCGGAACACAACCGGGACGTTGGCGCCTGCTACGCCTTGGGGGCCAATGGGTTCGTCGTGAAGCCGATGGATCTCGACGAGTTCACCGAGTTGATGCGCTCGATCGCCGATCACTGGCTGGGAACGGTTCCGCCCGACGCGCGCTGACGCCCCAGACGAACCGACCCCATTGCGCGCGAGGCTCGCGCTGCATAAGATCGCCACGAGCGGAGGCACGAATGGACAGGATCAAAGCGCTCCTGGTCGAAGACAATCCGGGGGACGCGCACCTGATCCGCCGGGCCTTGAGCATTCCCCCCACGGGGAGCGGCGGCGCCCGCTTCGACCTCGCCCATGTCGAGACCATGCGCGACTGCCTGGCGTGGCTGGCCGCCAATCACTGCGACGTGGTCTTTCTCGACCTGTCCCTGCCGGATTCCAGCGGCTTCGCCACCATCAATTCGGTGCAGAACGCCGCCCCGGCCTTGCCGGTGATCGTGCTGACCGGGCTCGACGATCCCGAATTCGCCGCCTCGGCGGTCGAGTCCGGGATGCAGGAATTCCTGGTCAAGGGCTCCGGGCTGATCGAGGGCGACCTGCTGCACCGCGCCGCCCGTCACGCCATTCTGCGCAAGCAGCTCGAGATGCGGGTGCGCGCCTCGGAGTCGCGGCTCAACGCGATCATCACGCTGGCCTATGACGCCTTCGTGGTGGTCGACGAGCGACGGCGCATCACCCTGTTCAACCCGGCCGCCGAGCGGATGTTCGGCTGGACGGCGGACGAGGTTCGCAACCGGCCGTTCGACATGCTGCTGCCCGAGCGCACGCGCGAAGACCATGCGCGCCTGTTCGGTCAATTCCTGGACGGCGAGGCCGACCAACGGTCGCTGGAGGGGCGCCCCGAAATCGTCGGGCTGCGGCGCACCGGCGACGAATTCCCCGCCGAGGTCAGCCTATCGCGCTTCCGTGGACCCGGCGGCAATGTCGAGGTCACCGCCGTGGTCCGCGACGTCACCGAGCGCAAGCGCACCGAGCGGGAGCTGGTCCGGCTGGCCACTACCGACTCGCTGACCGGCGCCTGCAACCGCCGCCGCTTCCTCGAACTGGCCGAGACCGAGGTGGCCCGCCTGCGCCGCTATGGCGGCGAGGCCTCGGTGATCATGCTCGACATCGACCATTTCAAGAAGATCAACGACAATTGGGGCCATGGGGTCGGCGACACCGCCCTGGTGGCGCTGGTCGAACTGTGCCGCCAGTCCCTGCGCGAGGCCGACGTCACCGGCCGGGTGGGCGGCGAGGAATTCGCCATCCTGCTGCCCAACACCGGCCCCGAAGCGGCGCTCCGCTTGGCCCAGCGTCTGCACGAGCGGGTGCGCGCCCTGCTCATCCCCGCCGAGGGCGGCCCGGTCCGCTTCACCGTCAGCCTGGGAGTCGCCGTGCTGGACCCCGACCGCGGCCTGACGCGCTCGATCAGCATGGCCGACAAGTGCCTTTACGAAGCCAAGCAAACCGGCCGCGACCGGGTGATCGCCGAGCGCCAATCGCTCGAGAAGGCGAGTTGAGGGAGCGCCTTACACCTCGACCAGCGCCCAGCGGCGGTCGTCGTCCTTGATCACCGTCTGGGCGCAGTTGTAGACCGGCACGCCGCGCGGGGTTTGGCCGCGATGGACGCCGTGATGGGCGTGGCCGTGGAAGACGGCGGCGACCGGGAAGCGGTCGATGGTCTCGGCCAGTCGCGACGAGCCCAGGAAGGGATAGATCTCGCGCGCCTCGCCCTCGACGGTCGCGGGGATTGGGGCGTAGTGGAGCACCACGACCAGGCGCTCGGCCTCCTCGGCCAGGGCGCGCAGGGCGTTTTCCAGGCGCATCGCCTCGCCGATCGCCTCGCCGACGAAGGACTTGATGGCCGGTTCGCCGAAGGCGCCGAGCATGCGCCCCTCGAAGCCGCCCCCGAAGCCCTTCACGCCGGCGAAGCCAACCCCGTCGATCACCTGGGTGCGGGCCTCGAGCGGCAGCATCCCGCCCTGTTCCAGCATCTCCATGACCTCGCCGCCGCGGCCGCTCTCGTGGTCGTGATTGCCCAGCACGCCGAGCACCGGGATCGAGCAACTGCGCAAATCCTCGGCCAGGATTTCCGCCTCGCGCAGGGTTCCCAGATTGGTGAGATCGCCGCACAGCGCCAGCACGTCGGCGGCATGCGAGATTTCGGCGAACAGCTCGCGATAGGGGTGGCGATGCCCTTCGCCGACATGCAGATCGCCGATCGCGGCGACGCGCAGGGTCATGACGACGCGCCGCTCTCTCCGACCACGTCGGCGAAGCCCCATTCGGCGATGTCGATCCGGTAATCGGCGCGCGAGAACATCCGTCCCCGGCACACCCGGGTGCGCGGCGGGGGCAGGCCCGAGCGCCGGGCCAGGCGGCCGGCCAATTCGTCCATCAGCCAGGCCGGGACGGCGTCGCGCTCGCTGGGATAGACAAAGCGGAAGTTGAGCAGATGGATCAGCAGAACTTCCCAGTACTGGTCCATATAGGCCAGCAGACGGCGCCAGTCGATCGCGTCGTGGCGCTTCAGCAGGACATGCGCGATGTCGGCGCCGTCATAGCGCCCGCGATCCTGCACGAACACCTTCGACCAGATCATCTCGGTGGGTGGGGTGATCCGCACCCGATGGCCGAACACCTCGGCCGGCCATTCCTCGACGAACCACGACTCGGTGACGGGCGTGACGGCGCAGGTGGAATTGAAGATCACGTCGAACACCGCGTCGCCTTGGGCGACCTTGCCGATCCAGCGCTCGTCCTCGACGGCGGTGTCGTAGCCCTGCGAAGCGAAGTGCTCAAGGATGCGGGGAAAGTCGCCCGCCCGGCAGAACACGTCCAAATCCTTGGTGGCGCGGGACAGGCCGGTCAGCATGCTGACCGCGAAGGTGCCGCCCAGTAGAAAGGGGATTTGCGACCGCGCCAACTGACGCAACGCCTCGGCGTAGAAGTCGTCCGAGGCGGAAGGGTGGGGCTGGGTGGCGCGCGTGAGATCGTTCATGGCGGGGCTTGGAACACCCCGCCATGAGGATGGTTCCCGTCAGGCGGCGACCTTCTTGATTCCCAGGCTGCCCCAGACGTCGATCAGGGCGCCGACCAGGCGGTCCATCATCGCGTCGTCGTGCAGCGGCGTCGGCGTGATGCGCAGGCGCTCGGTGCCGCGCGGCACGGTGGGGTAGTTGATCGGCTGCACATAGATGTTGTGGCGCCGCAGCAGGTCGTCCGAGGCCTGCTTGCACAGCTTGGCGTCGCCCACCATCACCGGAACGATGTGGCTGACCGATGGCATCACCGGAATGCCCAACTGGGTCAGGCGCTTCTTCAGGGTGGCGGCGCGCTCTTGATGACGCTGGCGCAGTTCGTCATGGGCGCGCAGGTGGCGCACCGAGGCCAGCGCGCCGGCGGCGATGCTGGGCGGCAGCGAGGACGAGAAGATGAAGCCCTGGCCGAAGCTGCGAATGAAGTCGACCACCGCCGCCGAGCCCGCGATATAGCCGCCGATCACGCCGATCGCCTTGGCCATGGTCCCCTGGATGATGGTGATGCGGTGCGCCTCGCCGTCGCGCTCGGCGACGCCCGAGCCGCGTTGGCCGTACATGCCGACCGCGTGGACCTCGTCGATGAAGGTCATCGCGCCGTATTTCTCGGCCACGTCGCAGATGCGGCCGATCGGGGCGATGTCGCCGTCCATCGAATAGACCGATTCGAAGGCCACCAGCTTGGGCGCGTCCTTGGGGGCGGCGGCCAGCAGTTCCTCGAGATGGGCGACGTCGTTGTGGCGGAAGACGTGGCGGGGCGCCCGGCTGTGGCGGATGCCCTCGATCATCGAATTGTGGTTGTGCGAGTCCGAGAAGATGATGCAGCCGGGCATCCGCGAGCCCAGCGTCGACAGCGTCGTCACATTGGCCGAATAGCCCGAATTGAACAACAGCGCCGCGTCCTTCTCGTGCCACGAGGCCAATTCGGCCTCAAGCAGCACGTGGAAGTGATTGGTGCCCGAGATGTTGCGGGTGCCGCCGGCGCCGGCGCCGCTTTTGCGGATCGCGCCCTCCATCGCCTCGAGGACGTCGGGCTGCTGGCCCATGCCGAGATAGTCGTTCGAGCACCAGACGGTGACCTCGTGGACCGCGCCATCGCGATGATTGGCGGCCAGCGGAAAACGGCCCGCCTTGCGCTCGAGGTCGGCGAACACGCGGTACGCCCCTTCGGCCTTCAACGCGGCGATCTGTTCCGCGAAGTAGTTTTCGTAGTCCATCCTGGGCCCTCCCCCGTGCGCTCCGTGTGGTATCGGCGCTTATTTCACCGCGCCCGATTCGACGCCCCGATGGTCGTCGGTTCGGCCGGCGCGATCAAATGAATTCGCCGTAACCACAAGGTGAAAAGGTGCCGCGCGCTCAGGGCTTGGTATGCGCCTTTCTGCGGTAGGCGTAGACATAGACGGCGTCCATGCCGCCGGTAATCTTCGGGGCCGCGACGGTCTTGCGGACCGTGCGGAAATACTCCTCGACCTGCTGGGCTTGCAAATCGTCAAGGGCGCGTCGCGAAATCCAGCCGTCACCTTCCGAGCGCACTTTGTGATCGGTGAACAGTTTCCGCTTGGGATTGTCGGTGACGCTGACGAACCATTCCGCCCCGCCGCCTCCCGAGCGCGCCATGAAATCCTCGATGTCGCGAATGATGTCCGATCTGCTCTTGCCGGCCATGATGAAAAAACCCCCGAGATGACTTCTGTCATCGCGAGGTTCGCCAATGCGCGAGCCGATGTCAACTCGCGACCCAGGTTCGCCGCGTCCCCTCGTCCAGGCGGTATTCGAGGATGCGGTGGTTGTTGGTGTCGGCGAGCAGCAGCCGGTCGCCCTCGGCCCACACGCCGGCCGGCTCGGCCTCCGGGACGCCGACCGGATCGGCGCAGGCGATGGCGTCCAGACCGCGCATCGTGCCGTTGTCCAGGTCGATCAAGCGGATCGCGCCGTTGTAGCTGTCGGCCACCCACAGCCGCCGGCCGTCCAGCGCCACGCCCAGTGGATGCTGAAGCTGGGCCTCGGCCAACGGCCCGTCGCGCAGGCCGAAATCGAACAGGCCGGTGCCGACCAGCGTGTCGACCCGCGCGTCGGAGTCCAACGTGACGCGCCGAATCGCCGAGGTCTCGCTGTCGGCGACGTACAGCACGCGCCGCGCGACATCCAACGCCAGGCCCGAGGGCTGGGCGAGCAGGGCGCGCCCGGCCTGGCCATCGACGATGTTCTCGCCCCCGGTGCCGGCCAGCGGCGTCATCTCGCCTCCCTCCAGATCGATCTCGCCGATCTGGTGCGTCCCGGCATTGGCGAAGAACAGGCGCCGGTCGAGCAATTCGAGATCCCAGGGCGAGGCCAACGCCGCGCCCACCGCCCGCTGGCGCCGCGTCAGGGGCGCGCCGCGCGAGCCGGTGCCGGCCAGCGTGGTCACCGCGCCGCTCGCCCGGTCGATGCGGCGGATGGCGTGGTTGCCGGTGTCGGCCACATAGATCGCCAATTCGTCGCAGACCAGCCCTTGCGGCCCGCGGAAGCGCGCCACGCCGGCCGGGCCGTCGATGAAACCCTCGACCCCCGAACCCCAGCGCGCCAGTTCGGCCCCGCCATCGTCGAACAGCGCGATCTGATGATGTCCGGCGTCCGCCACCGCCCAAGTCCGCGCCGCGCCGGGGGCCGGCTTGATCTTGCCGGGAAAGCGCAGCCGGCCGCCGGTCGGGGCGGGTGGCGACAGGGCCAGCGGGCGCGGCGACATCTCGCCGCGGTCGCGGAACTCGGCCAGCATCTCGTCGACGCCCTTGATCAGCAGATCGGGATTGGGCTCGCCCGCCATCTGGCCGATCACATGGCCGTCCGGCGAGACGAACACCAGCGTCGGCCAGGCGCGCACCACATAATCCTGCCACACGCCCATCCACGGATCATGCGCGACCGGGTGGCGGATGTCGTAACGCGCGATCGCCTGGGCGACGTTGCGGGCGTCGCGCTCGGCCTGGAATTTGGGCGAGTGGATGCCGATCACCACGACCTCGTCGGGATGCGCCTCCTCGATGCGCCGCAGGGTGGGCAGGACGTGCATGCAGTTGATGCAGCAGAACGTCCAGAAATCCAGGATCACCAACCGCCCGCGCAAATCTTCAAGCGTCAGCGGGGCGTCGACGTTGAACCACACCAGACCGGCCCGGTCGATCTCGGGCGCGCGCGTCAATCCGAACATGCCAATTCGCTCCCAACCTCCGCCTGGAGATGGTTCCGCCCACCACCAAAGCCAAGGGGCGCCTATTCCGTGGCGGGCAATCCGCAGGCCGTGAACACCCGCCGAATCGCCTCGGCGCTGCCGGCCAGCGAGCCGCGCACCAGATAGGTGACGTTGCGGTTGCTGGTCGCCTCGAAGGCCAGGGTCTGGCCGCGCGCCATCAACCGCGCGAAGGCGGCGGCGTCGGGGGCCAACACGCTTTTGCCATCCGCCGAGGGCGCCCATTGCTCCTGCACCGGATCGCCCTTGTCGATGCGCCAACGCACCGCGACCGGCTTCTTGCCCAACGCCTTGCCCAGATCGACCACCGACTCCAGCGTCCCGGCGTTGCAGCGCACCACCAGGGCGTGGCTGTTCTTGCCGTCCTTCACCACCAAGGTCGCGGCGTGCGAGCGGATATCGGTGAACGGGTCGGTCGAGGTCTTGTACTGCCAAGCCGCCCGCGCCGAATCGGCCGGAACAAGGACGAACAGGGCAAGGGCGAACAACGGGAGGCGCGACATCATCTTCCCCAGGCGAAGCGGTGCTCGCGGCATGCTCGCATGGGGCGCGAGGACTGTCGAGGGGTGCATACTCGCCGTGCCCGTAAGCCGGAGGCGACTTCGCCAATTAGCAATCAGAAAGGCATTGATTGGTGAGGTTGAACGCGTAGACTGCTGTTGTGATGCGCGTTGACACTGTTTCGGTGAGGCGGTCCGTGAAAATATTCATCAGTTGGAGTGGTCCACGTAGCGAAGCACTGGCAAAGGCTTTGCGCGAGTGGTTTCCGCTTGTTCTTCATTACGTCAGCCCATGGCTGTCTCAATCGGACATCCAAGCTGGTGAGCGATGGGGTGTTGAGATCGCCAAGGAACTGGAAGCGTCAAATTTTGGTGTAATTTGTGTGACCCGAGAAAACGTCACCTCCCCATGGATTCTATTCGAATCTGGAGCCCTGGCGAAGTCCATGCAAGACGGGAGGGTCATTCCGCTTTTGTTGGACCTAGATTTCAAAGAAATATCTGGCCCAATTGCACAATTTCAAGCAAAAAAGGCCGAGCAGGATGGTATCAAAGATCTCGTGATAAGCCTAAATAAGGCGGCATCATCTCCAATTCCAGAACCTCAGCTCGACAAGCTATTTGCAGCCCTTTGGGTGCAACTTGAAAATGTAATTGCATCTATTCCGAAGAGTGGCAAGCCTTCAAAGAATAGTAGGCCCGATGGAGAGATTCTTGAAGAGCTAGTCTCCGGCATCCGGGGTATCGAGATGCGTATCCGTGATATCGTGGACGACCCTTCTGCGCGACGTCCCAGGCGACCCAGGGTTCATCCGATAATGTTGGTGGATTTTGCGCGTCACCTTAATGAAGGCCGGGGCGACCCAATCATTCTTCTTATGGTGGCGAGCGCATTTCGTGATTCTGCCCCTTGGCTCTATGAGCTTGCCGTCGAGGCCTACCGCGCACTCAAGGCCGGTGAAAGCGAGGTAAGTGCTCGGCCGTATCACAAATTCGTCGCTGCAATAGAACTCCTGAAGGGAAGCAGTTTTGCAGAAGATCTTGGAATTGATAAAGGTCAACTTAAAATGGTATATGACGCGATTCATGAATACGGCATGATTCGATGCGACGAAGATTATGATAGGCCGAGACCCTCTTGGTGGGCATCTCGCGCAAAAATATCGCAACAAAATAATCCATGATACGACATCGGCGTGATTGCAGTTACCGAGCCGGGGCACGCGTAGCGCGGCAAGAAGGTCAGTCCCTTCCGGTGGCCTCGCTTGGAGCACCGACCCGTGGCGCAACGCCTTTGATTAAGGGCAACTGGCTTCACCGCAGGGTCGAATTGCGGAGTCCCACCGCCGCCGCCATACAATAAGTGTCGATCGGTGCCGTCCAGAATCCAGAATCTCACACCGGCCGAAACGCCACCAAGGTGATGTCGTCGCGGCGCGCCTCGGCGTCGCGGTAGGCGTCCAGGGTGTCGCGGACGCGGGCGATTTGTTCGGCGGGTTCCAGGCCGGGCAGGCCGGCCAGGACGGCGTGCAGGCGGGTGCGGCCGAATTGGCGGGCGGGGGTGCCGCCCATCAGGCCGACCACGCCGTCGGTGGCGAGGTGGAAGGTGGTGCCGGGTTCGACCGACAGGGTGACCTCGGCGAAGGCGGTGCGGGGGCGCAGGCTGCGGTAGCCCAGACTGGCGCGGGTCGGGCGGATTTCGCTCACCCCGCCGGGGGTCACCACCAGCAGCGGGATGCTGGCGCCGGCGTAGCGCAGGGTTTTCGCGGCGGGGTCCCAGACGCAAATGGCGGCGTCGGCGCCGTCGTCCGAGCCGCCGGCCCGATCGTCGGGGCGGTCCTGGCGCAGCCTTTCGCGGACCATGGCGTCGAGCAGGTCGAGCACGCGGGCCGGGGCGGTTTCGTTCTGGTCGTGCAGGATGCGGTCCAGCGCCGAGGCGACCACCAGGGTCATGAAGGCGCCCGGCACGCCATGGCCGGTGCAGTCGACCAGCGCCACCACGCAGCGGCCGTCGGGCAGGCGCTCGAACCAGCAGTAATCGCCGCTGACCACTTGCAGCGGCTCCCACAGCAGGGCGATGCCGGCCATCGCGCCGTCGAGCGCGCCGGGCGCCGGCATCAGGCCGTCCTGAAGGCGGCGGGCGTAGCGGATGCTTTCCAGCACCTGGGCGTTGGCGCGCTCCAACTCGGCGTGGGCGGCGGTCAACTCGTCGAGCAGGCGGCGCGCCTCGTCGCCCGAGCGCAGGCCGTCGACCATGCGGTTGAAGGCGGCGGTGACGCGGCCGATCTCGTCGTCGCTGGCCCAGGCCACGGTCTCCCAGCGCTTGCGCTCGACCCGCCCCATGGCGTCGAGCAGCACCGACAGCGGCCGGGCCACCAAGCGGCGCAAGGCGACGTCCAGGGTGCCCAGGAAGCCCAGCAGCAGAACGGCGAAGGCGCTGACCCCGATCACCGTCTCGCGCCACAGGCTTCGGCTTAGTTCGGCGGTCGACAGCACCACCTCGACCCGCCCCAGCGTTCCGGCGCTGGTCGGGTCGGGAATGTCGGCGCGGGCGCGCAGGGCGTCGGTTTCGAACGAGGGATCGCCGTGCTCGAACACCGCCTTGCCGTCCTCGTCCAGGATGCGGGCGCCCAGGAAGGCCGGATCGCGCTCGATGGCGCGCAGTTGCGATTCGAAGATCGGCCGGTCGAGCGTCCACAGGGGGCGCGACACCGCCTCGGCGGTCAGCCGCGCCACCTGGGTGGCGCGGGCCTCCAGCGCCGCCCATTGCTGGTCATGGCGCTGAAGACCGATCGCGAGTTGGGTCAGCAGCACCACCAGCGCCACCACGGGAACGGTGGCCAGGAAGACCTTGCGGGCCAGGGTGCGGCGGACGGGCGTGGTCGGCGACGCTTGGAACATCGTTCAGCGCTTCATGCCATAGGCCCGCCACAGCGGGTCGAGCCGACCGTCGCGCTCCATGGCGGCCAGCAGCGCCTGGATGTCGGAGGCGCCGGGCCGGCCGCCGCGGCGCAGCAGCGCGGCGTGATGATAGACCTGGTCCATGGATTGCGAGATCAGCAGGCGGGACTGGGCATCGGGATTGCGGGCGAGATAGCGGCGCAGATAGGCGTCGGTCACCACGGCGATGTCGGCGCGGCCCTTCAGCACCATCTCGATGCTGGCCTGGTTGCTGTTGACCAGCACCATGCCGAAGTCGCGGGCCAGAATGTCGGGGTCGGTCTGGAAATCGGCGAAGCCGTAATGATAGCCGCGCATGCCGACGATCCTGCGGCCCTTTGGCGAGGCGAACCACTCCTGGCCGCGACCGGGCATGGCGCGGGCGATGAACACCTCGCCGCCCATGACGAAGCTTTCGGTCACGTCGAACGGCAGATCGCGCCCGGTCCAGCCCCATTCGGGATTTTCGAACAGGATCATGTCGTAGCGACCCTCGGCGAAGTCCTTGTAGCGGCGGCTGGGCGAGGTCACCACCAGGACGAAGCGCCACTCCTTTTGAAAGGCGTTCATCGCGTCCAGCAGATCGACCGTCAGGCCCGAGGGTTTGCCGGCCTCGTCGATCTCGACGTAAGGCGCGAATTCATAGCCGCCGACGGCGACCGTCCGCGGTTCGGCGTTCACGCCCGGCGCCAGGAACAGCGCCAGGAGCAGAATCGGCAGGAGTCTCGCCATCCCCGTCCCCCCCTAGGAACGGCTCCAGCTTACGCGCTCGGCGTGCCGTTCTTCAACCGGGATCGGGGCGGCGGCTGCCGGTCAGCGCCCGCAGGAAGGCTTCGAGATCGGCCTTCTCGGCGGGCGTCAGGCCAAGCGGGCGCAGCAGGCCCGACTTGTTGGGATGGGCGCCGCCACCCGCGTCGTAGAAGTCGATCACCTGGGCCAGGGTGGCGAAGGCGCCGTTGTGCATGTAGGGCGCGACCTGGGCGACGTTGCGCAGGCTCATGGTGCGGAACTTGCCGCCGTCCTCGGGGGCCTTGGTGACCAGTTGGCGGCCCAGATCCTCGGTCACCGACTCCCAGTCGGCCAAGCCCATGCGCTTGGCGTCGAAGCCGATCGTCGCCATCACCGGGGCGCGACCGCGAATCGTGTGGTCGGGCACGCCGATGTTGTGGAAGCGGTCGTCGGTCAGATTGGGGCCGTTGTGGCACATCGCGCAGGCCGCCTTGCCGACGAACAGCGCCAGCCCGCGGGTCTCGGCGGCGGTCAGCGCGGCCGTGTCGCCCTCCATGTAGCGATCGAAGCGGCTGCCGTCGAACACCAGGGTGCGCTCGTAGGCGGCGATCGCCTGGGCGATGCGGGGGGCGGTGATGCCCTCGACGCCGAACGCCTCGCGGAACAAGGCCGGATAGGCGGCGTCCCGCGCCAAGTCGGCCGCCACGATGTCGGGGTCGTTGTTGAAATGGATGCGGTCGGCGATGGTCGCCAGCGGCTGCGAATCGAGGTCCTCGACCCGGCCGTCCCACAGCAGCGGCCGCTTGAAGGCGACATTGATCAGGGTGGGCACCTTGCGCCGCTCGGTCCGCGTCGCGAAGGACGGGCTGATCGACTGCGCCACCGCGAAGCCCTGGTCGGGCCGGTGGCAGCTTTGGCAAGACAGGCTGCCATCCGCCGAAAGGCGCGGATCGGCGAACAAGGTGCGGCCCAGCCGCACGCGGGCCGGCGTCGAGGGGTTGTCCTCGGGCTGCGGCACCGGCCCGAGTTGCCCAAACAACGCCCGCGCCTCGGCCGGACTGGGCGGCGGATCGGCGTCGTCCGAGCCCGCGCAAGCCGACATCGCCAGAACGATCGCAAGCAGCGTGGCGGCACGGATCATGGCGCGGAACTCCCTCGAAGATGGTCGAGGGACGCTATCACGCGGCGGCGGCGCTACCCATTTCTCGGGCGGGGAGTATCCGTAAGAGGCGCGACCCTGGGAAAGATCAGGGTGACGGCGCAGCCCGGCCCATCGCCCTCGTCAAGCCGCACCGAGCCGCCTAGCGGGCCGGTGGCCAGATTGTGGACGATGTGCAGGCCCAACCCGGTGCCGCCGCGGCCGCGGCGGGTGGTGAAGAAGGGATCGAAGGCGCGGCCCCTGTCCTGGGCGGGGATGCCGCGTCCGTCGTCGGCGAAGGCCAGGCGCACCGACTGGCCGTCGTCGATCAGCGCGGCGGCGATCGAGATGCGGCCGGCCGCGCCCTCGTCCCAGGCGTGGGTCAGGGCGTTGACCACCAGATTGACCAGAATTTGCGACAGGGCGCCGGGATGGCTGTCGATTTCGATCCCCGGCGGGCAATCGACGGTCACCGAATGGCCGGATTGGCGCAGGCGCGGGGCGATGACGGTCAGGCTTTCGTCGATCAGCGCCGCGAGGTCGAAGGCGCGCCGGCCGGAACTGGCGCGATCGGCCGCCACCTGTTTGAAGCCGCGCACCAGCGCGGCGGCGCGTTTGCAGTTGGCCTCGATCAGTCCGCTGGTGTCGAAGGCCATCTCCAGATAGCGGTCGAACTCGCCGCGCCCGATCGGCCCGGCGGCCAGCGAGGCGCGCAGGCGAGCGGTCGAATCGGACAGATGCGAGGCGCAGGACAAGGCGATGCCGACCGGCGTGTTGACCTCGTGCGCCACGCCGGCGACCAGCGCGCCGAGCGAGGCGAGCTTTTCCGACTGGACCAGCGAATCCTGCGCCTCGCGCAGGCGGGTCAGCGCCTCGGCGGCTTCGGCGCGGCGCCGTTCGACCTCGGCCTGCAAGCGGTCGCTGACCTTGACGAGGCGGCGCTGCTCGCGAAAGCCGCGGCGGTACGCCTCGATCAGGCGCTCGACGCCTTGGCGCAGGGCGGGGTCGCAATCGGCCAGCCGCTCGCGCAGCCGGTCGGCCTCGGCCAGGGTCTCCTCCTCGGCCTCGAACAGGCCCATCAGGCGGCGCCTTCGACGCTCTCCAGGACGAAGCGCACATGGACGAGATCCTCGCCGAAGTCCTCGCCGAACTCGCGCATCATCTCGTCGTCGGCGGCATGGCGCCAAACCACCTCGACGGGCGTGCCCGATCCGGCCGCCGCCTCCATGGCTTGCAGGATGTTCATCAGCGCCTTGGCGCTCGAACTGTTGAAATAGGCCAGGGCGATCTCGACCCGCACCGGGCCGCCGCGCGGGTCGGCCAGCAGCAGCTTGATCGCCTCGAACAGCGGTCCAAAGAAGCTCGCCGCGTCCTCGGGGTAGGATTCCCCCGACAGGCTCAGGCTGCGGGCGAGGAAGTCCAGGTCGACCGCGGGCGTGCGCTCCGAGGCCGCGATTTTGAAGCGGTTTTCCATCTGGTTCCTCAAATGCAGACCTCGAGGCAGAAGAAGGTGAGCGTCTGGTCCAGTTCCTCGAACCCGAACTCGATCGGCCGGGCGGCGCGCCGCGCGATCTCGATCAAACCAATGGTCGCGCCGCGACTGTCGCTGGCGGGAGGCTCGCGCAGCTGTTCGCGATAATAGGCCTTCATGTCGTCCTTGGACAGGGCGCGCAAATGCTCGAGGCGCGCCCGCAGCATCGGCACCTCCTCGTTGCGGATGACGTTGCAACAGGCGACGTGGAAGCGGCCGTCGATCAGGCCGACGCTGACCGTGCCGTGGCTGAGTTGCTCGTTGTCGCCCGGTCCGTCGATGCGCTCGGCGGAATAGCGGATGATGTTTTGGACCTGCTCGACGAACACCGAGAAGACCCGCTTGACGGTGGTGACGTCGGTGTCGGCCACCGCCATCCGCTTCTTCAGCGCGTCGCCCACCGAGAACAGGATGGCTTCGGAAATATGGCCGCTGATCGAGAAGAGGATTCCCTTCGCGTCGAGCGCCCGTTTGAAGTCCAGATAGTCGCGCGCCAGCATGTCATCCTCCCGGCAGGCGAATGGTGATTTCGGTGCCCTCGCCCAGGCGCGAGGCGGCCTCGACCGTGCCGCCATGCAGCGAGGCGATCTCGCGCACCAGATGAAGCCCCAGCCCCGAACCCGTCACGCCGACGGTGTTGGTGGCGCGGTAGAAACGCTCGAAGATCCGGCACAGCTCGGCGGCCGGAATGCCGATGCCCTGGTCGGCCACGCGAATCGCCAAGTCGCGCCCCTCGCGTCGGGCGTTGATCGTCACCCGGGCCGGCGGACGCGAATATTTGGCGGCGTTGCTCATCAGATTGACCAGCGCCAGGCCGAGATGGTCGGGATCGACGCTGATCCGCTCGGGCAGCGCGCCCAGCTCCAAGGCGAAGGTGTGGCCCGGAAAGGCCGAGGCGTTCCGCTCGATCAGTTCGCGCAGCAGCGCGGCGGGTTCCACGGGGCGCGCCGCGATGTGCAGCCGGCCGCTTTCAAGCTGTTCGTCGCTCAGGCAGGATTCGATCAGTTCCACCATGCGGCGCACGCTGCCCCGGATGACGCCCAGGCGCGTCGCGTGGGCCGCGTCGGCGGACAGCAGCATCATCTGCGCCGCGCTGTCGACCACCGCCAGCGGCGTGCGGAACTCGTGCGAGACCATCGACAGGAAGGCGCGCTGGGTGCGCTTGGCCTCCTGCTCGGCGGCCAGCGCCTCGGCCAGCCGGGCGTTGGCGGTGGACAGCGCCTGGGTGCGCGATTCGACCCGCCGCTCCAGGCTTTCATAAAGGCGGGCGTTGTCGAAGCCGACCGTCACGCGGTGGGCGAACAAGGCGATCAGCCGCGCCTCGTCGGGGCCGATCGGCTCGGGCCGGCGCAGCAGGAACAAGATGGCCGCGTCGTCGAGCACCGGCAGCACCACCACCGCGGCGTCCGGGCGGAAGACGTTGCGGCCGCCCTCCGCCGCCTCGTCCAGCAACCTGGCGTCCGCGGCGGGCAGGGACGACCAGCCTTCGCTGGCGCGATGGGCCGTGACGCGGGCCAGCGGACTGTCGAGCAGGGCGCGCAATTCCTCGGCGAAGGCGGCGGCCAGGGCCTCGATCGAGCGCTGGCGGAGCAGCGGTTCCGAGCGCTCGAGGATGCGTTCCAGACCAAGACGGTGGCGCTCGACCGCCACGATGTCGCGCCACGAGCGCAGCGCGCCGATCACCGAGGTGAACAGCTTCTGCGCGGTCAGCTCGGCTTTGCTTTTGTAGTCGTTGATGTCATAGGCCAGCACCACGTCGCGTTCGGGCGCCTCGCCCGGCTGGCCGGTGCGCAGAATGATGCGGACGCGGTGGTTGCCGATCTCGTCGCGGATGCGGCGCGCGAGGTCCAGCCCGGCGTGGTCGGTCTCCATCACCACGTCGAGAAGAATCACCGGGATGTCGGGCCGCTTGACCAGGATCTCGGCGCCCTCGGCCGCCGAGGCGGCGCCCAGCACCTCGAAGGGGCGGCCGTCGAAGGTGATGTCGCGCATCAAGACGCGGGTCATCGCCAGCACCTGCGCGTCGTCGTCGATCACCAGCAGCGGCCATGGCGGCGCGAGCGCCGGGGCTTCGCCCTCGGCCTCGTCACGAAAGATCAACTCGTCCCGCATTCCGCGCTCGCTCGACATCGGCGCAGGATAAACCATCGCATCGGATACTCAAACGCCGGTCTCTGCTATGCTGATGAACACTTGGAAAGAGGAACGCGAATGCCGGGAACCAAGCCGCGCGTGGTTGTCGTCGAGGACGAGCGGGCACTGCGCGAGGACATGGTGGAGTACCTGACCGCCCAGGGATTTCACGCGCAGGGCGCGGAAAGCTCGACCGCTCTCGATTCGCTGCTATCGGATGGCGAGTCGTACGACCTTGCCGTGCTCGACATCAATCTGCCGGGCGAAAGCGGATTCGGCATCGCGGCGCGACTGCGGCAACAGGGCGGCATCGGCATCGTCATCGTCAGCGCGCGATCGGGGGTCGGCGACAAGGTGGTCGGGCTGGAGGTCGGGGCCGACGCCTATCTGGTCAAGCCGGTCGATCTGCGCGAACTCGAAGCGCAACTGCGCAGCCTGCTGCGCCGCGTCGGGCCACGCCGCGAAACGGCCGAGCCGCCGCCGCCCGACGCCGCCCCCGGCGCCTGGACCTTCCATTCCGTGCAGCGGACCCTGCAATCGCCCGAGGGCGCGGCGGTGCCGCTGACCTCGGCCGAGTTCTCGCTGCTCAAGCTGCTGCTCGAAACGCCCGGCGAGCCGGTCTCGCGCCAAACCATCTCGCGCGCCCTGTATCGGCGCGACCACGATCCGGGCGACCGCGCGATCGATTCGCTGGTCCGCCGCCTGCGCCTGAAGATCGAGGACCGCACCGAGGGCGAAGCCCCGATCCGCTCGGCCCACGCCATCGGCTACGTCTTCGCCGCGCCGACGGCGGTTCGGTAGCCGTCAAGCCCGCTTCCGCTCGCGCCCGGATTCCATCGGACCCAACTCGTCGAGCAGGTCGCGGATCGAGGTGGACAGCGCCTCGCGCTCCAGGTCGGCGGCTTGGGCCAGGCGAATCGCCGCCTTTTGGCGCCAGCCGGTCTGGGGGCCGGTCTCCTCGTGGTCCATGCCGAGATCGAGGGCGCGCGCCAGATCGTGCAGGGTCACGGCGGCCAGGTCGCGCGACAGCAGGTAGCGCCGGCCGTCCTCCAGCCGGGTGACCCAGCCGGCGGCGCACAGCCGGTCGAGAACGCCCAGCAGGGCGGCCTCGGCCGCCGCGGTGTGGTCGAGCAGGTCGCGCCGCTGGGTGCCGCCCAGGCCGCGCTGGGCCGCCTGATGCAGCACCGACAGCACCTCCAACGCCAGATTGACGCGTCGGCGGGCGGGCAGGGGGGTGGCGTGGTCGTGGCGGCCGGTGATCCATTCGGGCAGGGCGGCGGTGACCTCGGCGCCCATCAGCACGGCCAGCCAGGACAGCCACATCCAGATCAGGAACAAGGGCACCGCCGACAAGGCGCCATAGACCGATTCGTAGGCCCGCGCGCTGCCCACATAGATGGCGAAGGCGGCGCGCAAACCGGCGAAGATCAGCGCCGCCGTGACGCCGCCCAGCGCGGCGTGCGCCATCTTCACCGGGCGGTTGGGCACGGCCAGATAAAGCAGGCCGAAGGCCATGCCCATCAGAAGGGTGGGCATGACGCCGGCCAGGGCGACGGTCAGGCCGCTCAGGCCCTCGCCCTCGGCCCAGCGCCGGGCGGCGGTCAGATAGCCCGACAGCGAAAAGCTGGCGCCGATCAGCAGCGGCCCCAGCGTCAGCGCCGTCCAATAGACCAGCAGCCGCGACACCGCCGAGCGCGAGGTGCGCACCCGGAAGATCAGGTTGAACGACGATTCGATGGTGACCAGCAGCATGACGGCGGTGACCGCCAGGCCGACGATGCCGACGGCGGTCAACTTGCCGGCGTTCTCGACGAAGCCCGAGATCTGCGACTGCACCGCCTCGCCCACCGCCGGGACGAAATACTGGAAGACCAGCGCCTGCAACTGCTCGCGCACCGGATCGAACACCGGAAAGGCGGTCAGCATGGCCAGCGCGATGGCCAGCAAGGGCACCATGGCCAGAAGCGAGGTGTAGGACAGGGCCGAGGCCATGCTCATCACGTCGTCATGGCCGAAGCGGCGCAGCACATAGGGCGCGAATCGGCGCAATTCGGCCATCGGCTCGCCAAGCCGCGACAGCGAGGCGCGGCCCTTGGCGAACAGCGCCATCATCGTTGGGGCGCCCATGGCGTATTTGCCCTCCTTGGGCTTTGGTGTACGATGCGGCCCGCGAAATTCCCCGAAGCGAGGACCAGATGACAGTGCAGAACTCCTTGATGGCCGGCAAGAAGGGCTTGATCATGGGTCTCGCCAACGACCGTTCCATCGCCTGGGGAATCGCCAAGGCGGCTCGCGAACACGGGGCGGAACTGGCGTTCACCTTCCAGGGCGACGCGTTGGAGAAGCGGGTCCGCCCGCTGGCCGAACAACTCGGCTCGACCGCGGTGATGCCGTGCGACGTCGGCGACGAGGCCAGCATCGATTCGGTCTTCGCGACGCTCGCCGAGAAGTGGGGCAAGCTCGATTTCCTGGTTCATGCCATCGCCTACTCCGACAAGGAAGAGCTGAAGGGCAAGTATGTCGACACGACCGCCGACAATTTCGCGCGCACCATGAACATCTCGTGCTTTTCCTTCACGTCGCTGTGCCGTCGGGCCAGCGCGATGATGCCCGATGGCGGCAGCCTGCTGACGCTGACCTATTATGGCGCGGAACGGGTGATGCCGCACTATAACGTGATGGGGGTGGCCAAGGCGGCGCTCGAGGCCAGCGTGCGTTACCTGGCCGTCGATCTGGGGGGCGACAACATTCGCGTCAACGCCCTTTCGGCCGGGCCGATCAAGACGCTGGCCGCCTCGGGGATCGGCGATTTCCGCTATATCCTGAAGTGGAACCAGTACAATTCGCCGCTCAAGCGCAATGTGACCCTCGACGACATCGGCGGCGCCGGGCTTTACCTCCTGTCGGATCTGTCGTCGGGCGTCTCGGGCGAGGTGCATCACGTCGATTGCGGCTATCACGTGGTCGGGATGAAGGCGGTCGACGCGCCCGACATCTCGGTGGTCAAGGACTGACCGGGGCATGGCGGGCAACGGTTTCGGGCAGGTCTTCCGCTTCACCACCTTCGGCGAGAGCCATGGGCCGGCGATCGGCTGCGTGATCGACGGGGTTCCGCCCCGCATCGGGCTGTCCGAGTCCGACATCCAGCCCTGGCTCGACCGCAGGCGGCCGGGGCAGTCGCGCTTCACCACGCAGCGGCGCGAGGGCGATGTCGTCAAGATCCTCTCCGGCGTTTTCGAGGGGCGCACCACCGGCACCTCGATCGGTCTCCTGATCGAGAACACCGATCAGCGCTCGAAGGATTACGACGAGATCGCCGAGCGTTTTCGGCCCGGCCACGCCGATTACGCCTATTGGCGCAAATACGGCGTCCGCGATCATCGCGGCGGCGGGCGCTCATCGGCGCGCGAGACGGCGATGCGGGTGGCGGCCGGCGCGGTGGCGCGGCGCGTGCTCGACAGCGTGGTCGGCGGCCGCGGCGTCAGCATTCGCGGCGCCATGGTGCAAATGGGACCGCACGGCGTCGACCGCGCCAAGTGGGACTGGGAGGCGGTGCTCGACAATCCGCTGTTCTGCCCCGATCCCGAAGCCGCCGAGCGCTGGGCCGAGGCGCTGGACGCGATTCGCAAACAGGGCGATTCGATCGGCGCGGTGGTCGAGGTGGTGGCCGAGGGCGTGCCGCCCGGCCTGGGCGATCCCGTCTACGACAAGCTGGACGCCGACCTCGCCAAGGCGCTGATGAGCATCAACGCGGTCAAGGGCGTCGAGATCGGCGACGGCATGGACGTCGCGTCGCTCACCGGATCGCAGGCGGCCGACGAGATGCGGATGTCCGGCGGCCAGCCCACCTTCCTGTCCAATCACGCGGGTGGCATCCTGGGCGGCATCTCGACCGGCCAGCCGGTGGTGGTCCGCCTCGCCGTCAAGCCGACCAGCTCGATCCTGGTGCCGCGCCGCACCGTCGACATCCACGGCAACGACGTCGAGGTGGTCACCAAGGGCCGCCACGACCCCTGCGTCGGCATCCGCGCCGTGCCGGTCGCCGAGGCGATGGTGGCGGTCACCCTGGCCGACCACCTGCTGCGCCACCGCGCCCAGTGCGGTTGAAGGAGAACGCTTCCGATGCCCCAGCCCGATCACATCGTCCGCATCCCGCTGCCCGAACCCGAGACGCTGGACGACGACGTCAAGGCCTACCTCGCCAAATGCGAGGAGAAGCTGGGCATGGTGCCCTATGTGCTGCGCTCGTTCACCGGGCGTCCGGGCAAGTTCCGTACCTTCACGCGCTTTTACAACGAGTTGATGCTGGGCGAATCGGGTCTGTCGAAGCTCGAACGCGAGATGATCGCGGTGGTCGTCTCGTCGGCCAACCGCTGCTATTACTGCCTCGTCGCGCACGGCCAAGCGGTGCGCCAGCTTTCCAACGATCCGCAACTCGGCGAGATGATGGTGATGAACTACCGCGTCGCCGAACTGTCGGCCCGCCAGCGCGCCATGCTCGATTTCGCCTGGAAGCTGACCGAAACCCCCCACGACATCGGCGAGCCCGACCGCCAAGCCCTGCGTGACGCGGGTCTCGCCGAGAACGACATCTTCGACGTCTGCGACGTGGTGGCGTTCTTCAACTACACCAACCGCATGGCGCACGGGCTGGACATGATGCCCAATCCCGAATACCACGCGATGAGTCGGTGACTACTGGCGACGCCTGGGACGCCGATCGACTTAAAAAAGTTTCACCACCAAGGCGCCAAGGACACCAAGAGTCACCAAGGGAGCGGGGCTGTACCGGCGAATCGCCGCTCCCTTGGTGTCCTTGGTGACCTTGGTGTTTCCCCATCCGCTGGTCTTCTCGAAGCCGATGTCCTTGATCATCGCCCCAGTCCTTAATACTTCTGATCACCCCACATCGTCTTGTCGAAGCGGATGACCCGGTTGCGGCCGGTTTCCTTGGCTTGGTACAGGGCGACGTCGGCGAATTTGACGGCTTGCCAGAAGGTCTCGCTGTCGCCGGGGAAGTCGGCCAGACCGATCGAGATGGTCTTTTTCAGCACCACGCCGCCGGCCACGATGTCCAAGGCCTCGACGGTCGAGCGGATTTTCTCGGCCACCGCGTCGGCGGCCTCGGGCGAGCTGTCGAGCAGGATCACCAGGAACTCCTCGCCGCCATAGCGGATCACCAGGTCCGAGGCGCGCACCGCTTGGCGCAGGACCTTGGCCAGCGCCTTGATGACCAGATCGCCGGCGTCGTGGCCATAGGTGTCGTTGACCATCTTGAAATAGTCGAGGTCGAGCATCATCACCGCCAGACGGGCTTGGCGGCGCTGGACGTTGGCGACCAGGGTGTCGACATATTCCTCGAGGAAGCGGCGGTTGTTCAGTCCGGTCATCGGATCGGTGAGGCTCGATTCGCGCAGGGTCTCCATCAGCTTCTTGGTCTCGAGGACCGGCGCCGCCTCGCGCAGGTAGAAATTGATGAAGGGGACCAGGGACTGCATCATGTTCTCGGCGCCCGGCCGCACGACCAGTTGCAACACGTTGCCGACCGCCCCCGATTGCAGAATCGGCAGGCAGATGTGGCTGCGCGGCCCCTTGTTGGCGTCGGGCTGGAACGAGTAGCAGATGTTGGGATTGGCGACGCCGTCGACGATGTGGCCGGTGCGGCGGGCGCGGCAGGCCTCGCTGCGCACCAGGATTTGCGGGTCGCACCAACGGCACGAGGCTTCGCCCTGGCCGTCCACGTAAAGCGGCACCATCTGGTTCTTGTTGGGCACCATCTCGTAGAGGCTGAACTCGTCGACCGAGAACTCGTCGCCCAGGACGCGGACGAGGCGAGTGTGGATTTCCAGCTTGGTCTCGTCCTCTTCGATCGACTGCTTGAAATGGGCGGCGCGGGTCAGGCCGTCGACCATTTCGATCGTGGCGTTCAACTGGTTCTCGCCCGGCGTGGGCAGGCGGTTGGTCAGCCGCGCCACGTTGCCGGCGATCCGGCTGAGTCCGTCGTCGAGGAAGCCCAGCAGGCGGTTCATGTCGCGGGCGATCTCGCCGATCTCGTCATTGCTGATCTGCTGCACGTTGCCCTTGAAGTCGCCGCGCAGGGCGCGCTGCACCGCCTCTTCGACATTGGCGGCGGTCAGGGCGATCGGTTGGATCAGGCGGCGGATCAGGAAGAAGGCGATGCCCGCGAAGGCGGCCACCGTTCCCACCATGCCCAGCACGGTCAGGATGGCTTGGCGCTTCAGATTGCCGATCGACACCTGCATGGTGACGGCGCCCAGCACGCTGCCTTCCGGCACCGTGTGGCACTGCAGGCAGTTGGGCGAGCCGCGGTCGGTGGCGACGAAGGGAATGGTGCCGCGAATCAGCGTGTCGCCCTCGACCTCGATGATGTCGTATTGCGGCTTGGCGTCGGCGAGGACCTGCTTCTCGATCTCGTCGCTGACCGATTCGGCCTCGAGGCCCTTGCCGTACTGCTCCTCGACCAGGGGGGCGCGCACGACGCGGGCCGAGTGCAGGCCTTTGACGTCCATCAGGCGGCGCAGGAAGCTCTCGCGCTTGTCGATGACGCCGTTGATCATCGACTCGGTCAGATGCACCCGCACGATCTCGGCCGTGGTCCGGATGTGCTCGGTCGACGAGGCGACGGAGAAGGTCCGGAACGCATAAAGGCTGATCGTGATCAAAATGGCGATCAGCCCAATGGCGATCGCCGCGAAAAATACGGTCACTTTGGCATTCAATTTCATCAAGACCCCCGCCGAGGCTGGCTTGCCCAATGTCCGGTCCCGACGGACTCCAGCCTGTCCCAAAGGCAGAATAGTTGTTTGGCGCGCCAGCGACAACGTCCAACGAATGCCCATTGGATGGCGAGATGCGGATTTTCGATGACGTGGCACTTGCCATTGCGGCGGCCGAAGTCCATCTTCTCGGGGTCGAACTTGCTTGGTTCCGTCCCCGACTGCGCGTATCGGTGCCGTTCTGGTCTTCGTCCGGGCAATTTGATGCACCGCCGCGATATCGCGGTCGGGCAACCGCCAGTCGAGAGGAGACCCATGTCCACTGGCACCGTAAAATGGTTCAACGCCACCAAGGGCTATGGCTTCATCCAGCCGGATGACCAGTCCGCCGACGTTTTCGTCCACATTTCGGCCGTCGAGCGCGCCGGGATGACGGGCCTGCGCGAGGGCCAGAAGCTCTCTTACGAACTCGAGCGCGGCAAGAACGGCAAGACTGCCGCCGTGGGCCTCAAGGCGCTCTGACACCGGAGCGCTGGGGGCGGTCCGCCGCCCCCGGGCCGCTTTTTCTGGAAGGATTGCGCTCCCGCCGAGGATGGCTTGGGGGCGCCTCGTTGCGAGGATGGCTTGGCAAAGGAAGATCTCATCGAGTTCGACGGCGTGGTCAGCGAAGTGCTGCCCGACGCCCGCTTTCGCGTGAAGCTGGACACCGGCCATGAAGTGATGGCCTACGCGTCCGGCCGCATGAAGAAGAACCGCATCCGCATCCTGGTCGGCGACCGCGTCACCGTCGAGATGACGCCCTACGACCTGACCAAGGCGCGAATCAATTACCGCCACAAGGACGAGAAGGCCGCCGCCGCCGCCGCCGCCGCTCGCGTGCAGCGCCCGCCGGTGCGTCGCCGCTAAGCGACCGGGCCATCCTGCCGCTGGGTGGCCGTCACGGTCACCAAGGGGTGGTCCTCCTCGAACTTCACCTCCGCCGGATTGAACGGAGCCTGGGTGGTCCGTCGAACGCTGGCCGGCGCAAGCCGGCCCTCGGCGAGCAGGCTCTCGACCAGCGCCCAATCGGCCGCCAAGGTGCGGCCGGCATGGGTGAAGGCGGTGCCCACCGACCGCGCCTCGGGCGGGGTCAACTGGACCGGCTGCGATTCGCCGTTGCGGGTCACCAGCATGATGCAGCCCTGACGGTCCTGCAACTGGTCGCCCGGCTGCGTTTCATAGACCTCGAAGACCAGGTCCCAAAGCTGGTGGCCGCCGCTTTGGGCGGCGCGGCGCTCCTCGTCGACGTAAACCCCGCTGGGGCGGCGCCCGATGGCGCGATACACGGTGAACGGCGCCACGACGTCAAGGCCGCGGCGGACGGGGACCGGCGAACGCATCGGGGCTCTCCCAAGGTGACTGACGTTCTGAACAAATGGGCCACGCCCCCCGGTCATGCAACCGGCCGAGCCCGAAATGCCGTGATGGCGCCGTTTCGAGACTTCCGTCGAGGGGGACCCGGATCATGGTCGCGGTCCGGGACGCTTGGCGGTCCCAAAGTAACCCGGAAATCATTGTCGGAATTGCAAGCGCTTGTTATGGTCTGCTCATGGGTTAGACCGCCCGAAGTTCCTTGTGCAACCTCAAAATGAGCCGTTTCCGCGCATGAACGCGTTATCCGAAAGTGCCGAATTCATCATGTTCATAGGGCAACCGTTGTCGCCCGGCGGTGATTGGCCGCTTCCGGTCGTGGAAGCGCTCGATCCCGCCTCGCGGCCGGCCACGGCACCCTTGGTCGCGGTGCTGCGCCTGACCGGGTCCGACGCCCTGGCCGAGATCGCCGCCCTGCCGGCGGTCCCCGTGCTGGTGCTGGGCGACGCGGAACGCGAGGAGGCCTGTTTCGAGGCCGGCGCCGCCGATTTCGTCGCCCTGCCGACGCCGCCGGCCGTGCTGCGCGCCCGCGTGGCGCGCCTGATCGAGCGGGCGCGGCTCGAGAAAGGATTCGAGCGCGAGCGCGAACGGGCCGATCGCGAGGCCGACATCCGGCGTCAGGGCGAGGAGGCGATGGTTCGCGCCCTCGAGGGCAAGGCGGTGCTCAACGCGCTGCTGTCCACCAGCCTGACCAGCCGCAATCTGGCCGAACACCTGCAGGTGCTGCTCGACGTGGTCGACATGGTGCCCTGGCTGGCGCTCAGGCCGGCGGCCTGCCTGTTCCTGCGGACCTCGTCCGGCGACTATTCGCTGGGCAGCCGGCTGGGCGTTTCGGATGACGAGGTCGCCCAACTGCGGCGCGGCCTAAGCGCCATCGAGGAAGCCGTCCTGGCGGGCGATTCCGAGGTCGCGGCGGGCCGCTACGCCCTGCCGCTGCTGGCCGAGGATCGCCTGCTGGGCGTGCTGCTGCTGTTTCCGCCGGCCGATCACGAACCCGAGCCGGCCGAGGTCCAGTTCGTGCAGGAGTTGGCCGAGACGCTCTCCGAGGTGGTCGCCAAGGTGATCTTGGAAACGGCGCTCGACCTCAAGCGGCTGGAAATCCAGGAAACCCGCATGGAGATGCTCACCCGCCTGGGCGAGACCGCCGAGCGGCGCGACCCCGGCACCGGCATGCATGTCCAGCGGGTCGCCCAGTACTGCACCCTGATCGGGCGGGTCATCGGCCTGAGCGCCGAGGACCGGGATCTGCTGCGCACGGCGGCCACGCTCCACGACATCGGCAAGCTGGTGATTCCCGACGCGGTTCTTCTCAAGAACGGCCGCCTGACGCCCGAAGAGTTCGACATCATCAAGGGCCACGCGGCGGTCGGCGCCGAAATGCTGCAAGGCGACGATCCGCTGGTCGAGCAGGCCCGCATCATCGCCGGCACCCACCACGAGAAATGGGACGGCACCGGCTACCCGGCCGGCATGGCCGGCGAGGCCATCCCGCTGTGGGGCCGCATCTGCGCCATCGCCGACGTGTTCGACGCGCTGACCACCGAACGCCCCTACAAGGCCGCCTGGACGGTCGAGAAGGCGGCGGCGCTGATCGGCGAGCAGGCCGGCCAGCACTTCGATCCCACGCTGGTCGCGGCCTTCCAGACCGCGCTGCCCGAGATCATCCGCATCAAGACGGTGCTCGACGACAACCTGATCGACCCGCGCGAGCGCATCCTGGCCACCGACGAAAACGTGCCCGGCTGGACCGATGATTGCAGCGTCGGCATCGACCGCATCGACGAGCATCACAAATACCTGTTCCGGCTGGTCGACGACCTGCTGTGCGCCATGGAGCGCGACGACGGGCGGCGCGAGGTGTTCCGCGCCGTGGCGGCGTTGGAAAGCTACG
>JADGAL010000089.1 GCA_015232025.1 Alphaproteobacteria bacterium | reverse complement strand
CGGGTGCGGCAGGTGCGCGCGACGATCTCCAGCGTTCCGAAATGGACCGACTGGCCGACCGGCGCCTCGACGGTCAGCACGCGCGCCGTCACCTTGTCGAGCCCCTGCAACACGGCGATCTCGTGCTGGATCTCCTCGGCCGCCACGGGGGCGGAGAGGCCGAGGATCAGGGCGGACGCCGCGATGGCCCTTCTCATGGGCGGGCGCTCGGCAGAGGCGCGAGGTCGAGCAGCGGCGAACCGCCCAGGCCGGACTCGGACGGCGCGCCCGGCGCCTGACCGCCACCGCCGGTCGCCAGGAAGATCAATTCGCCCACCATCTCCTCGACCGATTTGAGGTCGCGGGTCTCGACGATGGTGGCGCCCGCCGGCAACATCTCCGTCGCGCGGCCCGGATCGAGGCGCACATACTTGCCGCCCAGCAGACCCTCGCTGGCGATCACCGCCGCGGTGTCCGAAGGCAGCCGCACCTTGGGGGCGACCGACATCTCGATCACCGCCACATAGGTGTCGGGGTCGAGCCGCTGGCCGGTCACCGTGCCGACCTTGATGCCGTTGATGCGAACGTCGCTGCCGACCGCCAAGCCTCCCACGCTGGTGAAGCGAGCCAGCAACGAATAGCCCTTCACCGAACGCAGATCGGCGTTCGACCAGGCGAAGCCCAGGAACAGCGCGGCGACACCCAAGACCACGGCGCCCATGATGGTTTCAATGACGTTCCTGCGCATGCCCCCACGTTCCTACTGGCTGGCGCGCGCGGCCCGCGCCTGCGCGATGATGGTTTGGAGAAGCTCTTGCAGGACCAACGAATCCTGGGTGTAGACGATCTGCCCGCCGGGCGGGATCATCCTCTCGGAGCCGCCGGGGATCAACTCGACGAATTTGGCGCCCAGCATGCCGTCGGTATGGATCGCCGCCGCCGTGTCGCGCGGCAGCGCGATGCCCGGAGCGATCGACAGCGTCACCTCGGCGCGGAAGCGCTCGTCCAACTCCTGCGCCACCACGCGTCCCACCGGCACCCCCGACAAGCGCACCTCGCCGCCCAGCGGCAGCCCGTCGGCGCGATTGAAGACGGCCGTCACCCGATAGCCGGGACCATCGGCGCGACCCGTTCCGCTATAGGCGCCGACCAGCACGACCCCGCCAAGCAGCAGGACCAGGGCGCCGATCGAAATCTCCCCCCAACGCTCATCCATGCCGGATCAGGGCGTCCAAGCCTCGTAATCGGCGGTGCTGCGCTGGCGCTTGCCGCCGCGGCGGTCGTGCCCCTCGGGCAGCCAGGCGTCCGGCGTGCCGGTCCGATTCGGCTCGTGCGGCTTGGCGTGGGGCCGCGCCGGCCGGTTCAAGGGCAGGTCGGTGGTGTGGTGCAGCCAGGAATGCCATTCGGGCGGCACCTTGGTGGCCTCGGGCTCGCCCTGGAACACCACCCAGCGGCGCGTCCGGCGCCCCTTCGCCTCGGTGCGTTCGGTGTAATAGCGGTTGCCGGTTTCGTCGGTGCCGACCAGCCGGCCGTGCCTCCAGGTATAGAGGAGCGTCCCGATGCTCATGGCGGTCTCCAAGGGAAGAGAGGGGCAGCGGGGAATATGGCAAATGCCGCCCCACGCGTCCAGTGCCGTGGCGCGCTTTCCGGCGCGCCCCCGGCCAGCGGCGATTCGGCCCGGCGGGCGGGGCAGTGATCGCCGTCACACCATCCGTGGTGGCGGCCGAAGATTTCATGACAAAATGTTGTTGCGCACCCCCTCCGCCTGACTTAGCTTCCTGGCACTTCCGAACCCCAAGGCAAACAGGCGGGGAGCCTGGGGGATCGGATTCCGGGGAAGATCAGAGGGGAAATCATGCGCGTACAACGCCATTTCACCAAGGATGGGCAGTCGCCCTACGCCGGCATCGCGTTCCGCGGGGTGGAGAGTGAGATCCGCAATCCCGACGGCTCGGTGGTGTTCGCCCAAAGCGACATCGAGATGCCCGCCGATTGGTCGCAGGTGGCGTGCGACGTCATGGCGCAGAAGTATTTCCGCAAGGCCGGGGTTCCGGCGGCCCTGAAGCCGGTGGCCGAGGAGGGCGTGCCCGAATGGCTGTGGCGCCGCGCGCCCGATTCGCAGGCCCTGTCCGAATTGCCCGAGCGCGAGCGCGTGGTCGGCGAGAAAAGCGCCAAGCAGGTGTTCGACCGACTCGCCGGCACCTGGACCTACTGGGCCTGGAAGGGCGGCTATTTCGGCCAGGAATCGGACGCCCGGGCGTTCTATGACGAGATGCGCTTCATGCTGTGCCGGCAGATGGGCGCCCCCAACTCGCCGCAATGGTTCAACACCGGCCTGCATTGGGCCTATGGCATCGACGGCCCCAGCCAGGGCCACCACTATGTCGATCACCGCACCGGCCGGGTGACCAAGTCGAAATCGGCCTACGAGCATCCGCAGCCCCACGCCTGCTTCATCCAGTCGATCGAGGACGATCTCGTCAACGAGGGCGGGATCATGGATCTGTGGGTGCGCGAGGCGCGGCTGTTCAAATACGGCTCGGGCACCGGCACCAATTTCTCGCGCCTGCGCGGCGAGGGCGAGCGCCTGTCGGGCGGCGGCCGGTCGTCGGGGCTGATGAGCTTCCTGAAGATCGGCGACCGCGCCGCCGGGGCCATCAAGTCGGGGGGCACCACCCGCCGCGCCGCCAAGATGGTGGTGGTCGACGTCGACCATCCCGACATCGAGGCCTTCATCTCGTGGAAGGTCACCGAGGAGCAGAAGGTCGCCGCCCTGGTGGCCGGCTCGAAGCTGGCCCACACCCACCTCAACGAGGTGATGGCGGCCTGCCGCGAGTGGGACGGCGCCGATTCGGACGACCGCTTCGACCCCAAGACCAACAAGCGCCTGAAGACCGCCATCCGCGAGTCGCGCAAGGCGATGATCCCGGAAGGCTTCGTCCAGCGCGCCATCCAGTTCGCCCGCCAGGGCTACGCGTCGATGGACTTCCCGGTCTATGACACCGATTGGGATTCCGACGCCTATCTGACCGTCTCGGGCCAGAACTCCAACAACAGCGTGCGCATCACCAACGACTTCCTGAAGCGCGTCGAGGAGGACGCCGACTGGACGTTGCGGCCCCGCACCAGCGGCGGCAAGCCGCGCGACGTCAAGGCGCGCGATCTGTGGGAGCGCATCGGCGAGGCCGCCTGGGCCTGCGCCGATCCGGGGCTGCAATTCGACACCACCATCAACGAGTGGCACACCTGCCCGAATTCGGGGCGCATCAACGCCTCGAATCCGTGCTCGGAATACATGTTCCTGGACGACACCGCCTGCAATCTGGCCAGCCTGAACCTCTACACCTTCCGGCGCGAGGACGGCGGCTTCGACATCGAGGGCTTCGCGCACGCCTGCCGGCTGTGGACCATCGTGCTGGAAACCAGCGTGCTGATGGCCCAGTTTCCCTCGGCCAAGATCGCCGAGCTGTCCTACCGCTACCGCACCCTGGGCCTGGGCTACGCCAATATCGGCGGCCTGCTGATGGCCTCGGGCCTGCCCTATGACAGCGACGCCGGCCGAGCCTATGGCGCCGCCATCACCGCGCTGATGACCGGCGTGGCCTATGCGACCTCGGCCGAGATGGCGGGCGAGATGGGCGCCTTCCCCGGCTACGCCAAGAACCGCGAGCCGATGCTGCGGGTGATCCGCAACCATCGCCGCGCCTCGCACGGTCTGGCCACCGGCTATGAGGGCCTGTCGGTGACGCCGGTGGCGCTGGACGCCATCAACTGCCCCGACGGCCGTCTGGTCTCGGCGGCCCGCGCCGCCTGGGACCAGGCGCTGGCGCTGGGCGAGAAGCACGGCTTCCGCAACGCCCAGGTCTCGGTGATCGCCCCCACCGGCACCATCGGCCTGGTGATGGACTGCGACACCACCGGCATCGAGCCCGACTTCTCGATCGTGAAGTTCAAGAAGCTGGCCGGCGGCGGCTATTTCAAGATCATCAACCGCATGGTGCCGGTGGCGCTGGCCACGCTGGGCTATTCCCCCGAGGATTCCGGCGAGATCGTGCGCTACGCGGTCGGCCACGGCACGCTGAAGGGCGCGCCGGCCATCAATCACGACACGCTGCGCGCCGCCGGCTTCGACGCCGATGCGCTCGATCGCGTCGAGAAGGCGATGGACAGCGCCTTCGACATCAAGTTCGTGTTCAACAAATACACGCTGGGCGAATCGTTCTGCACCGACGTGCTGGGCTTCTCGCCCCAGCAGCTCGACGATCCGGCCTTCGACATGCTGGCGGCGCTGGGCTTCTCGAAAGCCGACGCCGACGCGGCCAACACCTACGCGATCGGCACCATGATGCTGGAGGGCGCGCCCTTCCTGCGTGCCGAGCATCTGGCGGTGTTCGATTGCGCCAACGCCTGCGGCAAGCTGGGCAAGCGCCACCTCTCGGTCGACAGCCACATCCGCATGATGGCGGCGGCGCAGTCCTTCATCTCGGGCGCCATCTCGAAGACCATCAACATGCCCAACACGGCCACCGTCGAGGACTGCAAGAACGCCTATGTCGCGTCCTGGCGGCTGGGCATCAAGGCCAACGCGCTGTACCGCGACGGCTCGAAGCTGTCGCAGCCCCTGTCGGCCGCCATGTTCGACGATGTCGACGCGGTCGAGGAGATGATGGAACAGCCGATGGCCGCCCGCGCCGAGATCGTCGCCGAACGCATCATCGAGCGGGTCATCACGACCCAGCGCCGCCGCCTGCCCGACCGCCGCAAGGGCTATACCCAGAAGGCGATGGTCGGCGGCCACAAGGTCTATCTGCGCACCGGCGAGTACGAGGACGGCAAGATCGGCGAAATCTTCATCGACATGCACAAGGAGGGCGCCGCCTTCCGCAGCCTGATGAACAACTTCGCCATCGCCATCTCGATCGGCCTGCAATACGGCGTGCCGCTGGACGAGTTCGTCGAGGCCTTCACCTTCGTGCGCTTCGAGCCCTCGGGCATCGTCGAGGGCAACGAGACCATCAAGATGGCCACCTCGATCCTGGACTACATCTTCCGCGAACTGGCGATCTCGTATCTGGCCCGCAACGACCTGGCCCATGTCGAGCCGGCCGACCTGACCCCCGACACCCTGGGCCGCGGCGACAAGGCCGAGGGCACCGTCCACATGGACCGCGAGACGGCGCGCCTGGGCGCCGTGGTCGAGCGCCTGACCAGCAAGGGCTTCGTGCGCTCGAACCTGATGGTCTTCACCAACCCGCGCGGCGCCGGCCAATCCACCGTCAGCGCCCAATCCGGCACCATCACCCAGGCGGTGTCGACCAGCCAGGCCCTGGCGCTCGACGCCGAGACGATGATCCGCCACCTCGACGCCCGCCCCGATCACCGCAGCGAGCAAATCCGCGAAGCCCGCCTCAAAGGCTATGAAGGCGACGCCTGCCCCGAATGCGGCAACTTCACCCTGGTCCGCAACGGAACCTGCATGAAGTGCAACACCTGCGGCGCGACCAGCGGGTGTAGCTGAGGGCGGCGGAGCCAGGAATTTCCTCCGATTGTTCCGTCACGATGAAAATTCTATCATGGCGGAATATCAAAAAGGGGGGGCGGCGTCGTGGGCCTTTTGGAGAAACTGCCACAACCTAAGATGATGGCGATCGGCGACTCGCTGTATAACGGCGTGCGGTCGCTGTCGATCAACAACGAACTCGCTCAGCTCAGCGCGCCGGCCCTGGTGGCCGAGGCGCTGGGTCACCGTTCGAAATTCAATTGCCCCGACTACGGGCGGCCGATGCTGATCGATTTCGAGAAGTATCTGCACATGTTTCCTAAGGTCGATGCGATCAAGGGCGATCTGTTCGATAACTTCTCCTATTGGATTGGATCGCCCAAACCGGCCTCGGGCCTCGCCGTGTTCGACAACCTGTCGATCGCCTCGACGGTCTACAAGGATGTGCACACGCGCACCGCGGCGATCGCCGAAGCGGAGCTCGTGCGTATCGAAGCCAGTCACATCAAGGATGTCGATGGCGTGATCGCACGGCTGGGGGAATTGTACTTCGCCCTGAACACGCGTTTCGTCTTGAACCCGCGCGGCCTCGACGAATTGATGAACAAGACGATGCTGGGCATCGTGACTCTTCGCAAGCCGAAGGTCCTGCTGGTCAACATCGGCAGCAATGACGGCTTGTGGAGCATGGGATTCGACGCCGACGGCAAGCGCAACTATCTGCCCACCCGTTCGGACCTGGATGTACTGATTGACGAATTGGCCGCCCTGCCGCCTGAGATCGAGAATATCTATTTCAACGGACTGGCCCTGCCCAGCACGGTCGCCAACCTGATGCCGACCGACTATTACGCCACCAACGACCGCCCTCCTCCCGGCGGCTACTACAAGACGTACGAAAACGCCTTCAGCCTTGGCAGCTACGGCACCATCGACGGGGAGCGGATGGCAGAGCTCGACGAGGATGTCCGGAGCCATAACGCCTACACCAGGGACAAGATCACCAAGACCGGCAAGGGCCGGATCCGGTTCGTCGACGTCGCCGCCGTTCTCGAGCGCATGAACGCCAAGCACCAACCCGACAGCCCAACCAACGGATTGCGTATGGCCGACGGGAAGCGGTTCACCAATATGATGCTTGAGGCGGGACCGTTTCCGTTGCCGGCGTTCCGCAGCGGTGGCCTGCAAAGCCTCGACGGAATGCATCTCAGCACCCTGGGCTATGGCCTGATGGCCCAGGCGGTTCTCGACGCCATGGCAAGCGGGCATGTGCTCAACTTGGAGGGCGTCTACCAGCGTGACACGCTGTTGCGACAGTTGCCGCGCATCTGGGCCGTCGCCCTGTGGGCGTGGCGAGACATCCGCCGCGCGCGCGCCAACAACCAGCCCGACCCGACTCGCGCTGGCCACGAGGAAGCGGCGATCAGCGCTTTGATGGACGCGACGGCGCATTTCAAGATCTCGTAGCCAGCCCCTCCATCGGCGCGAGGGCCGAGTCGGCCCTCGCGCGATTTCCCTCCCCCGACCCGTTGCAGATCGGCCGAACGTCTCTACCTAATCGTCGGTTAGTCCAGACCGGAGAAACAGACGCCATGCCCCTTCTGATGTGCCCCAACTGCAATGTCGCCATGCAGGACGTCGCCCGCAAGGACGTGCAAATCGACATCTGCCCGCAATGCCGCGGCGTCTGGCTGGATCGTGGCGAGTTGGAGAAGCTGCTGGGCAGCATCCGCCACACGGCGGAGACCTGGGAGCGCGAGCACGAGCGCGAGCATCCGGGACGCGACCGGGATCGCGAGTGGCGCGATCGGGACGCGCCCTATGCGCCGCACCGCAAACGCAAGTCGATGTTCGACAACGTGCTGGATATTTTCGACTAGCTCTTGAGCTTCTGGAAATGCGGCCGGTCGGATCGCAGGATGTGGTCGAGCACCCAATATTGCAGGAAGTCCTGGGCCACCGAGCCGGCGTCGACCTCGGCGGCTTCGTGTCGGGCGCCCAGGCGGTCCAGTTCGCCCAGCAGCAGGCGGTGATGGTCGGCGTGCTCCTCGACGCCGGGTTGGCCGGCCAGCAGGCGTTCCTCCTCGGCGAAGTGGTGCAGGGCGAGGCGGTGCAGCTTGCGCAGCAGCATGCCGATCTCGCTGGCCGGGGCGCCGCTCCGCCAGGCCTCGTGCAGGTCGTTCAGCGCGTTGACCAGCGCGAAGTGATGCGCGTCGATCACGTCGATGCCGACCGACAGGCTTTCGGTCCAGGGCAGCAGCACGCCCGCCGACTGGGCCGCCGCGCGGGACCGCAGGCTGGCCAGGAACACGCCATCGACCACGACCTCGTGCTCGAACAGGATGCGCTCCATGGTGTCGATGGTCGCCGCGGCGGCGGCGCGCGAGCCGCCTTTCGCGATGTCGTCGAGCAGCCGGTCGACGGCGGCCAGAAGCTCGGCGTGCTCGGCGCGGTGGGCCGCCTCGTCATTGGCCCGCATGGCGTGCATGATCGTCTCCTCGACCGCGCAGTGCCGCGCCAGTTCCTCGCGGAACAGGCGGACCGTTTCGACCAGACGGTCCTCGCCGCAGCCCAGGCGCCAGCGGCTGGCGGCCTCGCCCACCAGATGGGCCAGATGGGCATGGGCTTGATCGATGACCCCGTTGCCCGAGACCGGGCTGAATGCTTTGACCGACATCAGCTCTGAACTCCGACGATGGGGTAGTGACCTGCCCCGAATATGATCACTGGATCAATTTTGTCGAGCGGAAACCGAATGAATAGACGCCCCCGGTCCGCCCCGGCCTGGACCTCGGCCTCGGGAGGGCCGCTGGACTGTCCCGAGAAGATCAAGGTTCTCGACCAGAACCTCGACGAGATTCGCGAAGTTTGCCGCGAGGCGTTCGAGGACGCCATCCTGATGGGCTGTGACGAGGAGCGCGTGCGGGAAGTGCTGCATGGGGTGATCGACGATTTGCGCAACCCTTGGCCCAAGCCGAAAGGCGAATGAAAGGGAAGCCTTGTTCGGCGAATCGCGAAATGTCACAGTGACTCGGTGGATTGGACTGTCCGGAATCAATTGGTGGCGCAAAGCCCACTTCGCCTTCTCGTGCCGAGCCCCCCGCCCCCGTCCCCAGCGGAGCGGCGGCGCGGCCTGTTCGAGGCGTTCATCGACGGACTCTTGGCCGGCCCGAGCGATCTCGCCGCGGCGCGGGCCGGCGCCCAACGCGTCGCCGCCGCGCTGACCGCGCATTGGCGGCCCGACGCCTTGCCGGGATCGCGCGACGATCATCTGGTGGTGGGCTCGGTCGGCAAGCACACCGCCATCTTGCCGATGAGCCCGGTCAATCTTCTTTATGTGCCGCCCGAGGGCGCGGACGACGCGCCGATCCCCGAACTGCTGACCGGGATGGCCGCGATCCTGTCGGCCGCCCTGCCCCACGCCTTCGTCGATGTCGAGGCGACCTCGGTGATGGTCGGCTCGGGTGGCGTGGCCGTGATCGCGCAACCGGCCCGCGCCCATGGCGGCGCCTTCCTGATACCCGGCGCGGACGGCTGGATGTTGACCAATCCGGCGGCCGAGCTGGCGGCCTTGCGCATGGCCGACGCCACCAGCCACGGGCTGGTCACCCGCCTGCTGGCGCTGCTGAAGGCGTGGCGAAGGGCCACGGCGGCGCCGATCCGGCCCTTCGCCCTGGAAGTCCTGACCCGCACCTTCGTCATCGAGGGCGGCCACGAGGGCGACCCGTCGCTGGCGCTGTGCGAGTTCTTCGCCTGGTCGCGGCGCCACACCCCGGCCGAACTGTCGGTGCCGGGCGGCCTGGCCCGGCTGGCGGTCGACAACCGCTGGCACCCCCAGGCCGAGGCCGCCTATTGGCGCTGCGTGCTGGCAAACCGGCACGCCGCCACCGGCGACCTTCCCGCCGCCCTGGACGAGTGGCGGAAGGTCGTCGGCGGCGGCTTCCCCGCTTAAGCGATCGTCCGGTCGGTCTGGGTGAAGTTCGAGAACGCGCTGGCGCTGGTCATCGCGTCGTCCCAAAACACCGTGCCGGTTTCCGAGCCCAACCCCGACCCGCCCGAGGCCGTGACCTGGGTCGCGTTGACGCCGCTCGACGCGTCGAAATAGCTGGTCACGAAGACCTGCTCCTCGAACCGCGCATCGGCGCCCAGTTGCTCGATCGAGTCGATGCGGTAGAAGCCCGGCTGGCCGAGTTCGTTGACCTGCGACGAGAACAGGAACTGCCCGGCGTCGAAGCCGTCGCCGACATCGGCGAAGCCGTGGCCGGAATACGAGTCGCCGTTGCCGTAGAAGTAGGTGTAGGTGAACCGCACGTCCTGGGCGTCGGCACCGGAATTGATCGGCCGGTCGGCTTCCGAGAAGCGGTCGAACGCGGAGACCGCGATGCCGCGCGGCGAACTGTCGGCGTGCCAGTGGATCAGCCCGCCTTCCGAGCCGAGCCCGTCCATGCCGCCGGCCAGCAGCCGCTCGGCGAACTTGCCGGATTCGGCGTCGAAATAGGCGGTCACCTGCACCTGGTTCTGAAGGTTGAAATCGACCCCGGTATCCTCGACCCCGGTGATCTCCCAGCGGCCCAACTGACCCGTCGAATTGGGTCCGCCCTCGACGCTGACGTCGCCGACCGCGAAGCCCCGCGAGGCGTCGACGAAACCGTAGCCCTGATAGAAGTCGCCATTGCCATAGGAGTAGGTGAAGGTGAACCGCTGATCGGCCTCGGCCGGCCGGGCATCGATGGCGATCTTGGCGTTGAACCGGGTGTCGGTGACGTCGGCCCCGTCGGCGGCGACGGCGCCGGCCTCGGAACCCAACCCGAAGGCGCCGCTCCCGGTGGCCGGGATGACGAGTCCGGTGTCGGCGTCGCCATAGGCCCGCACGAAGACCATGCCCTGATTGTTGAGATCCTGGCCCTGGGCCTCGGTGCCGGTGATCGTCCAGATGCCCGTGTTGCCGGTCTCGTTCGGCCCGGTGTCGGCGATCACCTGGCCCGGCTGAAGGCCGGCGCTCTCGTCGACATAGCCGAAGCCCTCGTAGAAATCGCCGTTGCCATAGTCATAGGTGTAGGTGAACAGCACGTCGTTGGCGCCATCCAGCCCCTGCGGCGGCTCGGGCTGGGGTTCCTCGGGCCGCTCGGTCGGCGGGGGCTCCTCGCCGCCCTGGGGCGGTTCGGGCTGGGGCGCGACGGGCGTGCCGGCCGGAACATCCGCCGCCTGGCCGGCGTTGAACGAGGCGACCAGCGCGCCGTTCTGGTCGAAGACGTGCCCCGCCTCGGACCCCAACCCGCCGGTCCCGCCGCCGTTCGCCAACAGCGGCGAGGCGATCCCGGCGTCGAAGTAGCTGGTGACCACCACCAGGCCGGCGGGGCCGGGCTCCGCGCCCTGCGGCTCGACCGAGGTGATCCGGTACGTGCTTGTCAGGCCGTTCTCGTCGACCGTCTCGAACCGGGCGCCGGGCGCCA
>JADGAL010000088.1 GCA_015232025.1 Alphaproteobacteria bacterium | reverse complement strand
TTCGTCGCCGCGATCCCGGCGCCGCTGGGCGTCGGCCAAGTGGAACTGGACGACGGATCGCTGGTCACCGGCTTCCTGTGCGAAGCCCTGGCCACCGCCGACGCCCAGGACATTTCGGATTTCGGCGGCTGGCGGGCGTGGCGGGCGAGAACGTGATCCGATCCACGCCCCCAAAAGGCTGCGGTCTTCATCGTCATTCCCGCGAAAGCGCATGGATACCCGCTTTCGCGGGTATGACGTTAGAGGTCCGAGATGTGTGACGAGTCAAGGAAGGTGGTGCCGACTTTTTCCGCGGCCTGCCCTACTCTGGCGGCGCCGACGGCAGGCCGCTGAGAAGGTCGGCCGAGGCCGAGCCCACCGCCGAGACGTGGGCGCGCATGGCGTAATAGGCGCCCTCGACGTCGCCCCGCAGAATGGCGCGGACCACGGCGTCGTGCTCGGCCCAGGAATCGGCCAGACGCCCGCTCAGCCGGAACTGGGCGCGGCGGAAGGGGCGCACCCGCTGCCGCATGGCGCGGGCCGTCTCGTCGAGGAACGAGTTGTGGCAGCCGGTGTAGATGGCCGAATGGAATTCGGTGTTGATCTGGTCATAGGCGCCCGGATCGCCGGCCTGGATCAGCGACACCGCCTTGGCGTGCAACTCGGCCAGGTCGCGCCGTTCCTCGGCGCTCATCCGCAGGGCGGCGAAGCGGGCGCAGGACGCCTCCAACTCGCCCATCACCTCGAACATCTCGGCCATCCGCTCGGGCGTGACGGTGGCGACCACCACGCCCTTGCGCGGCCGATCCTGCACCAGCCCGGTGGCGGCGAGCAGCCGCAGCGCCTCGCGCACCGGCGTGCGCGACACCCCGAAGCGCGCCGCCAGTTCCTGCTCGTCGAGCCGCACGCCGGGATAGATCCGCCCTTCGAGAATCTCGTCGGCGATCTGGCGGCGCAAATCCTCGGCCAGGGTGGGCCGGCTCGTCTCGGACGGTGAAGGCTTGCTGCGCACGAAAAAGGCCCCGTCTGGTACCGTATGCGGAAACTACCCCATCCGCGACGGCGGAAGCCAGTCTTGGAACGCGGTCCGGCGACACGCGCCCGGACCATGGTGCCCGCTGCCGGACTCGAACCGGCACGCCTATCGGCCACGGATTTTAAGTCCGCTACGTCTACCTGTTCCGTCAAGCGGGCGGCGGGGGAGGCTAGCGCGTGGGGCGGCCGGGGGCAAGCGTCGGTTGCGGGGTCAGTTGCCGTCCTCGCCGAGGCTCATCACGCCCACCCCCATGGCGACGCTGCCGAAGGTGATGATCAGGCCGAAGAACAACAGGCCCAGCACCAGGACCGGCTGGCCGGATTGGAGGGCCAGGGTGCGCAGATTGGCGATGTCGAGCCACAGCAGCCCGCCGCCGAAGGTCAGGGCCGCCGCCACGCCGGCCAGCAGGTGGCGCAGCAGGAAGAACAGGGCGTCGCGTTCGAATTTCTTCAGGGGCATGGCGCGGCGTCATCCTCGATCGGGGCGGTGGAAAGCGGCGCCAGGCGGGCGCGCAGATCGGCGGCCGCCTCGGCCAGTCGGCCGGGCTCGGTGGCGCGCAGCACCACGGCGACGCCCAGGCGGTCCTCGCGGATGAAGGGATAGCTGCCGATCTCGACGGCCGGATGGGCGTCCTGCGCCTCGGCCAGCGGGCCGGCGATGCGGCCCTCGGGGCAATGGACGGTCAGGGTGCGCGACAGCATCGGCCGGCCGGTGCGCAGCAGCGGGCGGATTCCGTCGAACATCGCCTGCATGATGCGCGGCACCCCGGCCATCACGAAGACGTTGCCGATGCGGAAGCCGGGCGCGTTGCTGACCGGGTTGTCGATCAACGCGGCGCCGGCCGGGATGCGCGCCATGCGCAGCCGCGCCGGGTTGAGGTCGGCCGGGTCGGGATATTGCCGGCGCAGGCGGGCCAGCGCCCGCTCGTCCAGCAGCAGTTCGACCCCGAACGCCTTGGCGACCGCCGCCGCCGTGATGTCGTCGTGGGTCGGGCCGATGCCGCCGGTGGTGAAGACGTAGGTCGCGGCGGCGCGGCTTTCGTCGATCGCGCGGACGATCTCGTCCTCGACGTCGCGCACCACCCGCGCCTCGACCAGACGGATGCCCAGCGCGGTCAGTTGCTGGGCGATGAAGGTGATGTTGGCGTCGCGAGTGCGGCCCGACAGGACCTCGTTGCCGATCACGACGATGCGGGCGGTGATCTCCATGGCGGGAACATGGCCCTGGTCCGCCGTCATCACAACCAGTCCCGCAGGATGGCGGCGAGCGGCAGGTCGGCGGGCGGCATCGGGTTCTGGGCGAGGCGATTGGCGCGAACCCAGGCGAGTCGCTGGCCCTCGCGCGGGGTGGGATCGCCCCGCCATGTCCGACAGACATAGAGCGGCATCAGCAGATGGAAATCGTCATAATCGTGCGAGGCGAAGGCCAGCGGCGCCAGGCACGAATCGCGCACGTCGATGCCCAATTCCTCGTCCAGCTCGCGGATCAGCGCCTGTTCGGGGGTCTCGCCGGGGTGGACCTTGCCGCCGGGGAATTCCCACAGCCCGGCCATCGGACGGCCCTCGGGACGGCGGGCGATCAGCACCCGGCCATCGGCGTCGACCAGCGCCGCCGCCGCCACCAGGACCATCGGCCGGGCGGCGTGACGGGCGCGCCAATCCAGGGCGGCCAAGGTGAAATCGACCACCGGAATGGGCGCCGCGCCGCGCGCCGGCAGATGGGCGGTGGCCTCGTGCGAGAAGGCGAAGCCCAGCTTGTCGAGCACCCGCACCGAGGCGTCGTTGCCCTGGATCACGCAGGCTTGCAGGCTTTCGCGCCGCGCCGGGCCGAAGGCCAGCCGCAGCAGGCGCCGCGCCGCCTCGGTCGCGTAGCCTTGGCCCCAATGCTCGCGCCCGACGAAATAGCCCAGCATGCCCCGGCCGTTGGCCTCGATCGTGAAGCCGGCCATGCCGACCATCGCGCCATCGGCCAGACGCTCGATCACCAAGCGGTACTCCTCGCCCGCCGCCGCCCGGCGCTGGGCCAGGCCGATCGCCGCCAGCGCCGCCTCGGGCGGATAGGGGTGGGGAATGCTGGCGGTCATGGTCGCCACCTCGGCGGCGCCGGCCAGCCGGGCGATCTCGGGCGCGTCCTTGGGTTCGGGCAGGCGCAGCCGCAGCCGCTGGGTGGTCAGCGGCTCGCCGCGCCAACCCTCTCCGAGGGAAAAACAGCCATTGTCAGGTTCGGTAGGAGCCATTGATGTCGATATATCCATGCGTCAGGTCGCAGGTCCACACGGTGGCGCGACCGCGGCCCACGCCGACATCGACCTCGATCAGGATGTCGGCGCCCTTCATGTGCGCGACCACCGGCGCCTCGTCGTAACCGGGCACGGCGGCGCCGTTCTCGGTGATCCGCACCCCGCCGATCGCGATCACCAGACGGTCGCGGTCGGCCTTTTCGCCGGCCTTGCCCACCGCCATCACGACGCGGCCCCAATTGGCGTCCTCGCCGGCGATCGCCGTCTTGACCAGCGGCGAATTGCCGATCGCCAAGCCGATCCGCCGCGCCGCCCGAGCCGAGGCGGCGCCGGTCACCCGAATCTCGACGAATTTGGTGGCGCCCTCGCCGTCGCGCACGATCTGGTGGGCCAAATCGGTCAGCACCGCCTCGAGCGCGCGGCGGAAGTCGCCCAGGCCGCGCTCGTCGGTCACCGGCGGATGGTTGGCCTGGCCGGTGGCGAACAGCATCAGCGTGTCGCTGGTCGAGGTGTCGCCGTCCACCGTGACGGCGTTGAACGAGCGGTCGGCGCCGCGCGCCAGCAGCCTTTGCAACAGCGGGGCGGGGATTTTGGCGTCGGTGAAGACGTAGCCCAGCATGGTCGCCATGTCCGGCGCGATCATCCCCGAGCCCTTGCAGATGCCGGCGATGGTCACCCGCACCCCGCCGATCCGCGCCGTGCGGCTGGCCGCCTTGGGAAAGGTGTCGGTGGTCATGATGGCGCGGGCCGCCTGGGGCCACGCCTCGGCCGACAGGGTGGCGATCATGCCCGGCAGGGCGGCGGTGATCTTGCCGTCGTCGAGGGGCACGCCGATCGTGCCGGTCGAGGCGACGAACACCTCGCCCGGCGCGCAGCCGACGGCCGCCGCCGCCGCCTTGACGGTGCGTTCGACCGAGGCGACCCCGGCCGCCCCGGTGAAGGCGTTGGAATTGCCCGAATTGACCACCAGGGCGCGCGCTTGGCCGCCGGCCAAGGCCTCGCGGCACCACAGCACCGGCGCCGAGGCGGTCAGCGAGCGGGTGAACACGCCGGCCGCCGTGGTTCCCAAAGCCATCTCGGCCAGCAGGAGGTCGGGGCGGTCGCGATAGCGCAGCCCGCATTCATGGGCGGCGAAGCGGACGCCCGCCACCACGGGCAGGTCGGGGAAGGCTTTGGGCGCCAGTGGCGAAACGGCGGTCATCATGGCCTCACTTCTTCTCGGGCGCCGCCGGGGCCACCGGCTTGCCATCGGGGCCGAAGGTCTCGATCTTGGCCTTGTCGCGCAGCTCGCCGACCACCTTGACCACGGTCTCCTGACCGGCCATCTGGCGAAGCTGGTCCTTGACCGCGTCGAAGGGCGGCGCGTCGGCCTTGCGACGGTCCTCGACCTTGATGACGTGGAAGCCGAAATCGGTCTTCACCGGGGTCTGGGTGGTCTCGCCGTTCTTCAGCGCGAAGGCCGCCTCGGCGAACTCCTTGACCATTTCGCCCTTGCCGAAGAAGCCCAGATCGCCGCCCGAGTCCTTGGTGCCGGGGTCCTTCGAGACCTCCTTGGCGAGGTCTTCGAACTTGGCGCCCTTGCCCAGCTGGGCGATCACGTCCTTGGCCTGCTGCTCGGTCTCGACCAGGATGTGGCGGGCCTTGACCTCTTCGCGGGCCGGCATCTTGGTGATGATCTCCTGATACTTCTTCTTCAGGATGTCGTCGGTCAGCACGGCGTCGACCCGCTGGCGCAGATAGGCGTCCTGCATGATGCGCTGGCGCGCCTCCTCGACCCGCTCCTTGACCTTGGGATCGTCGTGCAACTTGAGCTTGCGCGCCTCGTTGAGCACCAGTTGCTCGGCCACGGCGACGTCGACCAATTGGGCGAACACCACCTCGATCGGCATCATCCGCATCTGCGGGTCGGCCTTTTGCAGGTTTTCGAGGGCCGAGCGGCGGATTTCGGTGCCGTCGACGCGCGCGACGACCGGGTCCTCGGCCGCCAGGGCGGCGACCGGGCCGAGCGAAAGGGCCAGGGCGAAGGCGGCGAGCCGCGCGGTGTGATGTCTCATCGGGAGTCCCTTGGTGTTGGGGTTGGGCGGGGCTACACCGCCTTGGATATTCGTGGCATAATGCACGACTCGCGAGCAGGCACAAGAGCACGCTTGGTCCCGCGCCCACCGCTTTCAGCAGGGTGGTCCCATGAATCGCCGATCCTCGGCGCCGCTGGTCGTGGCCCTCGCCTACGCCTTGTTCGGGGCGATCTGGATCTTGGTCTCGGACCGGGTGGCCGCCGTGCTGATCCCCGGAGCGGCGGCCCTGTCGGTGGTCCAGACCTTCAAGGGCTGGCTGTTCGTGGCGGGCAGCGCGGCCTTGATCTGGGCGCTGGTGCGGCTGTGGGTCGACCGCCTGGAACGGACCGCCCGCCATTATTCCATGCTGTTCGACTCCAGCCCCCAGGCCATGCTCATCCACGACCTTGAGCGTCTGACCGTGATCGAGGCCAACGAGGCGGCGGCCCTCTTGCTGGGCCGACCCGTCGCCGGGTTGGTCGGCTTGGACCTGCGCGCCCTCATGAACCCCGCCGAGGGCGCGCCGCTGGCGCCCTGGAAGGCCCGGCTGCGCGGCGACGGCTCCGACGACCGCGGACTTTGGCGCTTGTCGAGGGGCGACGGCACCCCGATCGAGGTCGAGATCCATTCGCGCGCCGTCGACCATGCGGGGCGGCCGGCCCGGCTGGCCTTGCTGACCGATCTGACGGCGCGGCTGACCGCCGAGCGCGGCCAACGCGACGCGCTGGCGCGGCTCGAACGCTCGGATTCGGAATGGCACCAGGTCTCGGCGGTGGCCGCCCACGATCTGCAAGAGCCCCTGCGCATGGTGGTCAGCTATCTCCAGCTTCTCGATCGGCGCTATCGCGGCCGACTGGACGAGGACGCCGACACCTATATCGGCTTCGCCGTCGAGGGCGCCTTGCGGCTGAAGGGGCTGGTCGCCGAACTGGCCGATTTCATCACGCTCGAGGCGCATCCCGCCCGGCTGGTCGACGTCAACGCGGTGATGGTCGAGCTTGTCCGGCGGCTGGGGCCGCGACTTGAGGAGGCGGGCGCCGTACTGGAGTTCGAAACGCTGCCGATGGTCGAGATCGCCCCCGAGCATCTGCGCCGCGTCTTCGAGGAGTTGATCGACAACGCGCTGAAATTCCGCGATCCCGACCGGCCGCTCCGCGTGGCGGTGTCGGCGTCGGCGATCCACGGCGGCTGGGAGATCGCCTTCGCCGACAACGGCAAGGGCGTTCCGCCCGACTGCCAAGAGCGGGTGTTCGGGATGTTCCGCCGGCTGCATCCGGCCGAGCCGGGGCTGGGAGCCGGCCTGCCCACCTGCCGAAAGCTGCTGGGGTTCTACGGCGGCGCCATCCGCATGGCCCGACCCGAGAAGGCCGACCAGGGCGCCATCGTGTTCCTGACGCTGCCCTCGCCCGCCGACGGCGCGACCCGCCAGCGTTGACACAAGGGGCCGCGGGCTCTATCTGTGACACCGTCCGCGGATGGCCCCTTCCGCCGTCCTCATTCGAGGTATGTGAAACCCAATGTTCGGCGCCATCGCCCGGCGACTCTTCGGAACCGCCAACGACCGTATCCTGAAGCCTCTGCGCAAGCGGATCGACGACATCAACGCCCTCGAAAAGGATGTCGAGGCCCTTGATGACGACGCCTTGCGCGCCCGCACCCTCGCCTTCCGCGAGCGGTTGGCCAATGGCGAGACCGAGGACGACATCCTGGTCGAGGCCTTCGCCACGGTGCGCGAGGCGGCCAAGCGAACCCTGGGCCAGCGCCATTTCGACGTCCAGCTTCTGGGCGGCATGGTCCTGCACCGGGGCATGATCTCGGAGATGAAGACCGGCGAAGGCAAGACGCTGGTCGCCACCCTGCCGGTCTATCTGAACGCGGTCTCGGGCAAGGGCGTCCACGTCGTCACCGTCAACGACTATCTGGCGCGCCGCGACTCGGAATGGATGGGCCAGGTCTATCGCTTCCTGGGCCTTTCGGTGGGCGTCATCGTCCATGGCATGGATGACGAGCAGCGCCAGCGGGCCTATGCCTGCGACGTGACCTACGCCACCAACAACGAGCTGGGCTTCGACTATCTGCGCGACAACATGAAGTTCCGGCTGGAGGAGATGTGCCAGCGGCCCTTCCATTACGCGATCGTCGACGAGGTCGACTCGATCCTGATCGACGAGGCGCGCACCCCGCTGATCATCTCGGGTCCCACCGAGGACAATTCGGAACTTTATACCCAGGTCGACACGCTGATCCCGCTGCTCGAAGACGCCGATTTCGAGAAGGACGAGAAGGCCCGCGCCGTCACCATGACCGAGCGGGGCGCCGAGCGGATGGAGCAGGCCTTGCGCGACGCGGGTCTGCTGCGCGCCGGCAATCTGTACGACATCGCCAACATCTCGCTGGTCCACCACGCCAATCAGGCGTTGCGCGCCCACAAGCTGTTCACCCGCGACGTCGACTATATCGTCAAGGACGACAAGGTCGTCATCATCGACGAGTTCACCGGCCGCATGATGGAGGGCCGCCGCTTTTCGGAAGGCCTGCATCAGGCGTTGGAGGCCAAGGAGCGGGTCTCGATCCAGAACGAGAACCAGACGCTGGCCTCGATCACCTTCCAGAACTTCTTCCGCCTTTATCCCAAGCTGGCCGGCATGACCGGCACCGCGATGACCGAGGCGTCCGAGTTCGGCGAGATCTACGGCCTGGAGGTGGTCGAAATCCCCACCAACGTGCCGGTGACCCGCAAGGACGGCGACGACGAGGTCTATCGCACCGCCCGCGAGAAGTACGAGGCGATCGTCACGCTGATCGGGGAATGCCAAGCCCGCGGCCAGCCGGTGCTGGTCGGCACGGTGTCGATCGAAAAGTCGGAACTGCTGGCCGAGATGCTGCGCGCCCGCAAGGTGCGCCACGAGGTGCTGAACGCCCGCCACCACGAGCGCGAGGCGGTGATCGTGGCGCAGGCCGGCGTGCCCGGCGCGGTGACCATCGCCACCAACATGGCCGGCCGCGGCACCGACATCCAGCTTGGCGGCAATCTGGACATGCGGCTGCGCCACGAGTTGGACGGCGTGACCGACGAGGCCCGGCGGGACGCCATCGCGGCGCGCATCCGCGCCGAGGTCGCCGCCCATCGCGAAGCCGCGCTGGCCGCCGGCGGCCTGTTCGTGCTGGGCACCGAGCGTCACGAAAGCCGGCGCATCGACAACCAGTTGCGCGGCCGCGCGGGCCGCCAGGGCGATCCCGGCGCGTCGAAGTTCTTCCTGTCGCTGGAAGACGATCTGATGCGCATCTTCGGCTCGCAGCGCATGGACGGCATGCTGCGCAAGCTGGGCCTGGAGGAGGGCGAGGCGATCGTCCATCCGTGGATCAACAAGGCCCTGGAAAAGGCGCAGCAGAAGGTCGAGGCGCGCAACTTCGACATTCGCAAGAACCTGCTGAAATACGACGACGTGATGAACGACCAGCGCAAGGTCATCTACGAGCAGCGCAAGGAGTTGATGAGCGCGACCGACGTCGCCTCGACGATCGCCGACATGCGCCGCGAAGTGGTCGAAGCGATGGTCGCCCGCTGCATCCCGGAAAAGGCCTATCCCGAACAGTGGGACGTCGCCGGCCTGCACGAGGAGGTGCTGCGCATCCTGGGGCTGAACCTGCCGGTGGCCGACTGGGCCAAGGAGGAGGGCATCGCCGACCAGGAGATCCGCGCCCGGCTGATGGAGGCGGCCGACCAGCGCATGCTCGCCAAGGAACAGGCCTATGGCGAACAGATCATGCGCATGGTCGAGAAAAGCCTGCTCCTCCAGCTGCTCGACCAGTCGTGGAAGGAGCACCTGCTCCATCTGGACCATCTGCGCCAGGGCATCGGGCTGCGCGCCTATGCCCAGCGCGACCCGCTGAACGAATACAAGCGCGAAGCCTTCAACCTGTTCGAGACGATGCTGGGCCAGTTGCGCGAACGCGTGACCGGCGTGCTCAGCCATATCGAACTGCGCGTCGACGCCGCCGAAGAGGCGCTGGCCCCGCCGCCCCACGGCGAGATGCGCGAGACGCGGCAAGACCCCGCGCTGGTCGCCGCCGGGGCCGCCCGGTCGGATGGCCCAGGCCCGCAAGGCGCCGCCATGGCCGATCCGCAAGAGGCCGATTCGTGGCGCCGGACCCCGCGCAACGCCCCCTGCCCGTGCGGCTCGGGCCGCAAGTTCAAGCACTGCCACGGCGCCACCTGAGACCATCGCAAGGGTTGCCGGCGGCCAGCGAAAGGGGTAGTATTCTCCTCTTTCGGGGTGCGGAGCCAAGCTCATGCGAATGGCGGTCGAGGCGATTCGGCCCGGCACAGGAAGTGCCGGCCCGGATATCCTGGTAGCCGAAGGCGATCGGGTCGTCGTGCCCGACGCGCAGACGCTGCTGGGCGCGGATTACGTCCGACAGGGACCCGACCTGCTGCTGGTCGGCGACGGCGGCCACCGGACCTTGGTGGTCGGCTATTTCGCCGACGAAACCCCTCCCGACCTGGTCACCGCCAGTGGAATGAGCATTCCCGCCGATCTGGCGGTGAAGCTGGCCGGCCCGCGCGCCCCCGGACAGGTGGCGCAGGCGGGCGGCGCGCCCGCCCTGGTCGCCATCGGCAAGGTCGACAGCATCAAGGGCGAGGTCGTCGTCCGCCACGCCGACGGCACCACCGAGGTGCTGTCCAAGGACGCCATCGTCTATCAGGGCGACGTTCTCGAAACCAAGGGCGGCGCCGCCGTGGGCGTGGTGTTCGCCGACCGCAGCACCTTCGCGCTGGGCGAAAAGGGCCGCATGGTGCTTGACGAGATGATCTACGATCCCGGCGCCAAGGCCGGCTCGTCGGTCTTTTCCGTGGTCCAGGGCACCTTCAGCTTCGTTTCCGGCCAGATCGCCAAGGCCGGGCCGGACGCCATGCAGGTTCGCACGCCGGCCATGACCATCGGCGTGCGCGGCACCAGCGCCACCGGCGAGGCCGGCGCCAACGGCACCGAAATCGTCCTGCTGCCCGGCGCCGACGGCAACACCGGCGAGCTGAGCCTGAAAAACCAATCGGGCACCATCACGGTCAACAAGCCCTATCAGAAGTCGAATGTCGGCAGTTCGACCGGCACCATGGCGGTGACCACCACCACCCCGCAGGCGGTCGCCTCGAAATACGGCAACACGCTGTCGCACCAGCCCTCGACGCCGCACAGCGACCCGGTCTTGCCGGGCAGCCAGAATCAGCAGCAACAACAGCAGCAGCAACAACAACAGCAGCAACAGCAACAACAGCAGCAGCAGCAGCAGGAAGGCGAAGGGGGGGCCAAGGAAGGCGGCGCGGCGCCCAAGGACGGCGAAAAGGCCGCCGAGGGTGAAAAGCCGGCCGAAGGCGAAAAGCCCGCCGAGGGCGAAAAGCCCGCCGAGGGAGCCCCCGCGCAGCAAGGCCAGGCGCCCGCCGAGGGCGGCGCCCAGCAGCAGCAGCAAGGAGCGCCGCCCGCCGAGGGTGGGCAGCAGCAGCAACAGCAGCAGCAGGGGCAGGCGCCCGCCGAGGGCGGGCAGCAACAGCAGCAACAGCAGGGACCGGCCCCCGCCGAGGGCGGCCCCCAGCAAGGCCCGGCCCCCCAGCAAGGCCCGGCTCCCCAGCAGGGCGCTGGACAACAGGGACCGGGCGAAGGCGGCGGCCCCCAGCAAAGCCCC
>JADGAL010000087.1 GCA_015232025.1 Alphaproteobacteria bacterium | reverse complement strand
AAACCATCGTCGCCAAGGCCGCGCGCTCGCCGTCCGCCGTCGCCAAGCAAACCAAAGGCGTCACCCCGGACGGCATGACCGTCCACAGCTTCCGAAGCCTGCTCGCCGACCTCGCCACGCTCACCCGAAACAAGGTCGTCACACCGCTCAACCCGGATTACGAGATCACCGTCCACGCCAGGCCCACACCGATCCAGCAGAAGGCCTTCGACCTCCTCGGGCTCCATCCCGAGCGTACCCAGTAACGCACCCCCCTTCGCTGCGAAAATCACGCGAAATCAGCGGTCACGGTGAAAGAGGAAGTTCCGCCTAGAATTCAATCATGATTACTCGCCGATCAGCATCAGAGAGGCAAGCGAATGTGTCAATGGGATGGTGCCCCCTATCCTTAGCCGCTACCCGCACGCCCACGATCATGAGGCATGATGTCGGGGTCATCGGGCGCGGGATGGAATTTTGTCGGGGTGATCCGGTTCGCGGGCCTGGATCGCGGCGCCGGCCGCATAGAGTCGGGGAGATCGCGCTCCGAGCGGCGGCCCGATATTCCTGGGGCTCATAAAGTCGGGGTCATCCGTCCCGTCGAAAACGCGGCTCAGGAAACCGGGCGAGTCGCGATTATGCCAGGGGGGGCATAGAGTCGGGGTGATCGGGCTCGAAGCGCGCGGCGCGGCAAAGGCCGGTCGGGGTCAAGCATCACGCGGGTCGGGGGTATCGGTCACGCGGGTCGGGGCGATCGGTCACCAAAGAAAATCGGCCTCTTCAAATAGCCCATTTATTTCAATGCATTGCATGGCGTTGCCGGGGTCGGGCGATTCCTTACAAGAATCACTAGAAATATCGCCCCCGGCGCCCGCCGGTCTGGAATGACGGTTTGCTAGAGCCGTCTCTGCGGATCATCCGCGGAGGAAGGCATCATGCAGACAGGCAGGGCCACCGGCCCGGCCGTGGCGGGACGACCGCCGACCGGGCATTGCCGCAAGAGCTTCGGCCATTTCGACGCCGCGACGACGGCCGCCACCTTCGGCGGGCTGGGCGAGGGCCACCCCAAACGCCTGCTCGAGCCGCTGCGGCGGCTGGGCGCCCGCCTGCCGTTCCCGCGCGAGGCGCTGGCCACGCTGGAACTCCTGTTCGACTACAGCCGACCGGAGCACTGGCGCGACGGCGGCCGGCCGCTGGTCTATCCAGGCAACGCCGAGTTGGCCGGCTGTTTGGGCGTTTCCGAGCGCACCGTGCGCAATCACCTACGGGCCTTGCAAACTGCGCGCATGATTCATATCGAGCGCGGCCCCGGCAATCGCCGCACCCCGGTGCGCGACGGGCGCGGCGCGGTGATCGCCGCCTACGGCATCGACCTCTCGCCGGTCCAGGCGGCGGCCCAGGAATGGACCCGCGTCGCCGCCGAGTTGAGCCAACGCCGCCAGCGCCTGAAGGCGATCATGCGCGACATTTCGGTGGCGGTTCAGGACATCCGCACCGCGTTCGACGCGCTGGATATCGTCGGCGTGGAACGTCCGGACGACACCGCGCTGGCGCGGGCCACCGAAGAGGCCGAACGCGCCCTGCCGTGGGCCGAGGGCGAATGGCAGGAGGCGCGGCGGTTGATCGAACGCGATCCGTGCCGCGGCGACGAGCACGAAGCCACCGAAATCCGGCTGGCCTCGATCGCCGAGACGCTGACCCGCAGGGCCGGCGAAATCAATCTGCTGTCGTTCGAATGCCTGGCTCCGTCCGAAGAGGAAAAGATTTCCGGTCAGGCGGAAACCGACATCCGGGAAAAAACTACAAAGAAAAACCTCACATCGTATTCCGCCGATCAGGATGGCGTAGCCGGCTTCGTCCCGCCCGCACGGCCACCCGTCCTGCCTGGGATCGACACCGTGTCGCGGCCCGAACCGCGCCGGTCGGGAACGCCGGTGGGGCTGGATGGGCGGCGGGTGGTGGCGGTTCATCCGCCGCTCGCCTCCATTCTTCGCGATTATCTGCTGATCGACGATCCTTCCCGCGCCGGGTCGGGCGACATCGTCGACGCGGCGCGCATCCTGGCCCTCCGGATGGGACTGTCGGAATGGGCGTGGCGCACCGGCTGCGAACGTCACGGTCGCGAGGCGGCGGCGCTGGCGGTGGTGGTGGCCGCCGCCAAGCCGGCCCACGAGATCCGCATCGGCCGCGCCGCCTTCCTGGCCGGCATGTTGCTGCGCGAACCGCGCGGACTGAACGTCCTGGCCAGCTATCACGCCCTGCGCAAGCGTCTGGCGGCCGCCGAGAAGTCGCTCGAATGATACATGGCCGCGCCATGGGCTTGATTTTCCCGGTCGGGTGGCTCAACAATGGCCCCGACCGGACCATCAGGGCGTGAGAGAGACATGGGTCATTTCAACGAAGTTCTCGAGGCCTACACACTGAGCGACACGGCCCGCGACTACGCGGCCAAGGCGGGGCGCGACGTGCCGCAGGACGAGTATTTCACCGAGGTGTTCGCCAAGTCGCCGCTGGTCGATCTCGATCGCACCCGCGGCGAAGGCGGCTCGCCGCCGGTCAAGGTGTTCTTCAAGAACCCCTACGGCCTGCAATGGCGGCCGGAATACAAGGATTGGATTCCTTTCCGACATGGCGACGTCGATCTGAACAACATCTGACCCCGCGACTCGGGATCACGCCCCCGCTCATGTCCGCCATTTCGCCCGAACGGCTTTCCTGGCGGGATTTCGGTGGCGAGGTGCCGCGCGGCGCCGGCGCCTTCCTGCTGATGTTTCTCCGGCGGCGGTTCTGGCCGCATGTCCTGCTTTACGGCTTCACCGTAATGGGGGCGATGGGGCTGATGGGCATGGAGCCGCTCGCCCTGCGCAACCTGATCAACGCGATGGGGGCCCTCGACGGCGGCGGGGAATGGACGGGCGACGTGGTGCGCTGGACGGCGGTGCTCGGCCTGATGTGGGTCGGCTCGGCCTTGTTCAACCGGGCCACCCAGGCGGTCGACGCGCGCACCACCCCGGTCCTGCGGGCGGCGGTGCAGTCTTGGTTGTTCTCGTATGTGCTCGAGCACGCGCCGCGCTATTTTCAGGACAACTTCGCCGGCCGGCTGGGCCAGAAGATCAAGCAGGCGCCGGATTCCTGCATGGCGCTGGTCACCATCTTCGCCAACGACGTGGTGCGCATCGTCGTCATCCTGAGCATCGGTCTGGTGCTGCTGGCCCAGGCGCACTGGGCCTTCGCCGGGCTGCTGGTGATCTGGACGGCGCTGTTCCTGCTGGCCTCGGCGTGGTTTTCGCGTCGCCTGCTGGGCATGGCGGCGCGCTTCTCGGACAGCGTTTCGCAGGTCGGCGGCGGGCTGGTCGACGCCATCTCGAACGCCGATCTGGTGCGCGCCTTCGCGGCGCGCGAGCGCGAGCGGGGCCGGCTGGCCGAACTGCTGCGCCGGGAATGCGAGACGGCGCAGCGGCTGCGCTGGTTCGTCATCTCGCTGCATCTGGTGCAGTACAACGCCACGCTGGCCTTCCAGATCGGCCTGGTGGCGCTGGCGGTCGGCGAGGTGGTGGCGGGGCGGATGACCACCGCCGATTTCGTGATGGTGTTCTCGCTGGCCAATCTGGTGGCGATCAATGTGTGGAATCTGTCGGGCCGCTTCGTCGACTGGTACGAGCAGGTCGGCAATCTGGGCGAGGCGATCACCCTTCTGACCCGCCCGCACGAGATCGTCGACCGCCCCGGCTCGGTGCCGCTGGTGGTGAGCGAGGGGCGCATCCGGTTCGAACGGGTGTCCTTTTCCCATGGTGACGGCACGCCGGTGTTCGAGGCCCTGACTCTCGAGGTGCGGCGCGGCGAGACCGTGGCCCTGGTGGGGCCTTCGGGGGCCGGCAAGAGCACCCTGGTGCGGCTGTTGCGCCGCCACTGGGAGCCCTCGGCCGGCCGCATCCTGATCGACGGCCAGGACATCGCCGCGGTGACCCTGGAAAGCCTCCAGCGCGCGATCGGCGAGGTGCCGCAGTCGCCCAGCCTGTTCCACCGCACCATCCGCGACAACATCGCCTATGCCCGGCCCGAGGCGGACGAGGCGGCGCTGCTCGAAGCCTCGCGCCGCGCCCATTGCCACGACTTCGTCATGCGCCGGGCGACCGCTTACGAGACGGTGGTCGGCGAGCACGGTATCAGGCTGTCGGGCGGCGAGCGCCAGCGCGTCGCCATCGCCCGCGCCTTCCTGGCCGACCCGCCGATCCTGGTGCTCGACGAGGCGACCTCGGCGCTCGATTCGGAAACCGAGCACCTGATCCAGGAGTCCTTGCGCGACCTGATGAAGGGGCGCACCGTGATCGCCATCGCGCATCGCCTGTCGACCATCCGCCATGCCGACCGCGTGCTCTATCTCGAGGCCGGACGGATCGTCGAGCAGGGCCGCCACGACGAACTGCTGGCCGCCGGCGGCCGCTACGCCGCCTTGTGGGCGCGCCAGTCCGGCGGTTTCCTGCCCGAACCGATACAGGTTGGAGCATGACCTTTCCCGATCCCGCCGCGCTGCGCGCCGAAATCGAAAACGCCCTCGACCTCGTTCCCTTGCTGATGTCGGCGGGGAACTTGCGCAGGGTCAACGTCGCCCTGCGCGCGGGCGCGGCGGCGCTCGCCGACAATAGTCTCGTGCCCAGCGTCCGCCTGTTCCAGGACGTGGTCTCGGCACGTCACCACATGCTCCACGAATCGCTGGAAGCGATCCTGGGCAACCGGGTCGCCCATGGCCTGTTCGAGGGAATGGAATTGGCCCCCGGCATGGTCGGCAGCCATTGTCTGCCCCGTCTGATCGGGTCCTACGAAGACGAGCTTCAGCCTCTGCTGGCGACGATCGTTCCGTCCCACACGCGCGTCGTCGACATTGGCGCCGCCGAGGGCTGGTACGTGGTCGGGCTGGCTCGACGGTTCGGCGTTCCGGTGCTCGGCTTCGACATCGAGGCCATCGCCCGCGAGGTCACCCTGCGCAACGCCCGGACCAACGGCGTGGCGGAATTGGTCGCGGTCGAGGGCGAATGCACTCCCGCGCGGCTGTGCGCGCTCGCCGAGGCCGGCACTCTGTTCATCGTCGATATCGAGGGCGCCGAGACGGCCCTGTTCGACGCCGTCGAGCCGACCGACCTGGCCGCCGCCGATTTCGTCATCGAGACCCATGGCCACTCGGCCCTCGATCTCGTCGACCACTTCGCCACCACCCACGACATCACGTTGATCTGGCCCAGCGGACGCTCGATCGCCTCCTATCCGGTTCTGCGTCGGCTGAGCGAGATCGACAGGGCGGTCGCCCTGTGGGAAGGCCGGGGAAACGAGCCCTGGATTCATTGCGCGTCCCGCCACGAAAGGTGATCCGATGCTGCTGGCTCTATGCACCTGGCCCGAACTGGCCGCCCGTCTCGCGACCACCGACGCCATCGTCATCCCGATCGGCTCGACCGAGCAGCACGGGCCGACCGGCGTGATCGGCACGGACGCGATCTGCGCCGAGGCGGTGGCGCGCGGGGTCGGCGAGTCGGCCGACGTGCTGGTCGCGCCGGTTCTCTCGCTGGGCATGGCGCAGCATCATCTGGCCTTCGCGGGAACCATCACCCTCAGGCCATCGACGCTGATCGCGGTGATCGGCGATTTGGTCGCCTCGCTGCGCCGTCACGGATTCCGCCGGTTCTTCTTCGTGAACGGCCATGGCGGCAACGTCGCCACGCTTCAGGCGGCGTTCTCGGAAATCCACGCCGAGGCCAGCCTGGCCGGCCGGACCGGCGGGCTGTCCTTCGCCGTTCACAACTGGTGGGACGGCGCCGAGGTGGTGGCACTGTCCAAGGAGCTTTATGGCGACCGCTGCGGCGCCCACGCCACGCCGCCCGAGATCGCCGTCACCCAGCATCTGCATCTCGAGGCGGCGGCCAAGACCGCCGAACTGGGCGCCTTCAACCCGACCTGCGGGGGGTTCGGCGACGCGGCGGATTTCCGCCGGCTCTATCCGGATGGACGCATCGCCTCGGACCCCGCGCTGGCCCGGCCCGAGCATGGCGCCCGTCTGCTGGCGGTGGCGGTCGACGAGGCGACCAAGCGTTTCCGCGCCTTTCTCGCCACCGGCGGAGCGTGAGCCGCCATGTCACAGACCCTGCTCGACTGGTATATGAGCGTTCCGAGGCGATGCGTTCTGTGCGAAAGCACCCACAGCGCCTCGATGATTCTCAGCCCCTATTTCGGCGCTGTGATCTTCCGGTGCCTGGACTGCGGTTTCACCCAGACCGAACCGGTGGCGGAAGAGGTGATGCGCCGCTATTACACCGCCAAGTACGTCAAGGCGGACGAGCCCGAAATGATTTGGCAACGCCAGCAGTTCGCCCGAGTGCAGACAGGGCTGGTCCTTGAGCGATTCCGGCCGTCCCCCGGCAGTCGCGCGCTGGATTACGGCAGCGCCGGCTACGAGTTGCCGCGACAACTGGCCGCGCATTTCGCCGAGGTGGTGGCGTGCGACATCGCGGGTGGCGCCGATCCGGGCGTGCCCGGAATTCGCCTGACCTCGATCGAGGACGTGGATCGAGAACGGCCTTTCGACCTTGTCGTCCTCAGCCACGTTCTCGAACATGTCGCCGATCCGTTCGCCCTGCTGACCAGAATACACGAAATGCTTGTCATGGACGGCGTGCTTTACCTTGAGGTGCCCAACGAGGCGGAACATGTCAAGATCGGATTAATGGGCAAAGGCCATGTCTGGTTCTTCGATCCGCACACCTTGCGCGCCTTCGTCGAGCGTCACGGCGGATTCGATTTCACCTTCCTGCGTACCGACGGCGCGTCGGTCGACGAATACGCCAAGGCCGTCGTGGAAAAAAACTGCGCTATCTTCGATTTCGAGCGGGTCGGTAGTCCGGACGGCGTCTGGATCCGCGCGTTTTTGCGCAAACGGGCCGGCCGACCGGTTCGGTCCAGACTGACTACGGATGCCGAATCGCTGCTTCGCCAGCTTTCCTCCACACTTTACTTCTGCAACGAGCGTAGAAACGGCCGCGCCTGATTTCAGAAAGCCACCGTCTTGAAGACGGGCTTCTGGAATTTGCGCATATCGATTTCTTCGCACGGCCACAGGGCGCCGACCTCGTCGATGGTTGAGAACAGCACGTTGGGAATGGTCTGGGTGACCAATTCGGTGCGGGCCGGCAGCAGCTTGGGCAGGCTGCCGTCGGGAAACAGCACGAAGGTCTCGTAGCCCGCTTCGCGCATCAGGCCGCGCAGGCTTTCCGCCGAATGGCCGAGTTGCGCAAGTCCCCAGCGGTGATGCTCGCAGACCACGAAGGGCGTCAGAGCCGGATCGAGCAGGGATTTCCCGCCCGATAGGATCAGGGCTTCGGCGCCTTCGGTGTCGATCTTGATCAGCCGGACGCCATCAGAGAGGCCATGCGCCGACGCCACGTCGTCGAGCGTGGAACAGCGCAGGCGGACGCGCACCGCCCGATCGGGCGCGTTGCCGGGAAACGCCGCCGGGTCCCACAGCGCGCTGCCGCCGCCGTCCTGGTCGTTGATCCAGAAATCCACCTCGGTGGGGCGGTCGGAGAGAGGGCTGGGCACCAGGACGACGTTGCCGAATCCATTGGCCTCGATGTTGCGCGTCAGATGGGGCAGGTTGGCCGGAGACGGTTCGACCGCCACGACGCGGCCGCCGGGTCCGACCAGGGTCGCGGCAAGGCAGGTGAAGTAGCCGACATTGGCGCCGATGTCGACGAAGGTGTCGCCCGGACGCAAGGCGCCCAGAACCAGCGTGGCGACGTCCGGCTCGTAATGCAGACCATTGACCATGTGTTCGATGATCATGCGGTTGATGGGGACGGTCGTGTCGAGCGAGAGCTTGAAGACCCTCTCTTCGCGGCCCGCAGCGATCGTCAACGCGAAATCGTGATGCACGAGGTTCTCCCCCTTGTCTCCTGGCCGGAACGTCATGGTCGCTTCGAGCCGACTATGGCAGAATATCGCAGCGACGAGCGAGAGACGATAGCGACATGGGTACCCTGATTCTCGGCGATGCCGGCAACACTACAACCGTCTCCGCCACGGATACCGAGATCGTCGGCGGCGCGGGCGGCGACTGGGTTTACCTGACCGAAACGGCGGCCAACACCGTCAGCGTGCGCGGCGTCGAGACGCTGATCGGCGGCGCCTTGGCCGATTACGTCGCGCTGGCGGCCGGCGGCCGGATGATCGTCGCCGCCGTCGAGACGCTGATCGGCGGCGGCGAGGGCGACTGGATCGATCTCGGCAACCGGGGCAACACGATCACCGTGTCGGGCCTCGACACGGTGATCGGCGGCGCGGGCTTCGACGTGGTGATCGGGGTGGGAAGCGCCGGCGGCGTGGTCACCGTCGCCGCGATCGAGGCTTGGCTGGGCGGGACGGGGAACGACTGGCTGTTCCTCGGCAACCGGGGCAACACCATCACCGTGTTGTCGGTCGAGACGGTGATCGGCGGCTCGGGCATCGACGTGGTCGGCCTGCACGACGCCGGCAACACCATGATCCTGGCCGGCGTCGAATCCCTTTACGGCGGGACCGGCGCCGATGCCGTCACGCTGGGGGCGCGCGGCTCGACCATGCTGATCTCGGGGATCGACACCCTGACCGGCGGGGCCGGCGCCGAGCACATCACCCTGGGCGGCGCGCACACCACCTTTATCTCGGGCGTCGAGTCGCTGACCGGCGGCGGCGGCGCCGACGAGGTTCGCCTGTTCGGCGGAAGCAGTTCGATCATCGTCAAATTCATCGAAACCCTGACCGGGGCCGCCTCGAACGACTTCGTCATGATCGCCACGGCCTCCGGCCTGCCGATGATGGTGGGCCAGATCGAAACGCTGATCGGCTCGGGCGGCACCGATTCGGTGATGCTGGCGTCCTTGGGCAACACCATCATCCTGGCCGCCGTCGAAACGCTGGTCGGCGGCGTCGGCCTGGATTACGTCTCGCTGGGCAATCGCGGCAACACCATCATCGTGGCCGGCATCGAGACGCTGATCGGCGGCACCGGCACCGACATCGTCACGCTGGCGGTCGGCGGCAACACCATGGCGGTCAGCGCGATCGAGACGATCACGGGGGGCGACGGCCTGGATTTCCTGACTTTCGCGGCGGCCCCGGTGGGTTCGACCGGCGGCACCGTGTGGGTGTCGAGCATCGAATCGCTGCAAGGCGGATCCTGGGCCGATCGGGTGGCTTTCTCGGGGTCGTCCGGCATCACCCTGTGGGCCTCGTCGATCGACACGCTGATCGGCGGCGCGGGCAACGATCAGGTGACCTTCGGCAATTCGGGCAATGGCACGCTGCTGTCCTCATTCGAGACGATCACCGGCGGCTCGGGCGCCGATTCGGTGACGCTGCTGAGCTCGGCCACCGTGCTGGTCTCGGCCATCGAGACGCTGATCGGCGGCTCGGGCAACGACTCCATCACGCTGACCGGCGGCAACACCATCTTCGTCGATCTGGTCGAAACCATCGCCGGCAGCGCGGGCAACGACCAGGTCACCCTGAACGGCCGCGCCAACACGGTGACCGTCTCGGGCGTCGAGACCCTGATCGGTGGCGCCCTGGTCGACATCATCACCCTGTCCGGCACCGGCAACGTCCTGCTGGTCTCGAATGTCGACACCCTGAACGGCTCGGCGAACGCCGACGTGGTCACCGTCTGGCAATCGGCGGTGCGCTTCCAGGGCGATGCCGGCGCCGATTCGTTGACGCTCGACAGCGCCACCACGCTCAACCAGGTGGTGTTCGGCACGGTCAACGACGGCTCGGCGGCGGGCGTCAATTCGGGCCACGACGTCGTTCAGAACTTCCATGCCGGCGACACGGTCGTGTTGGCCGGCGCGTTGCGCACGGCGATCGACGAGAACGCCAACAGCGTGCTGGTCGCCGCCACGCGGGCGATCAACGCGGTCGACCTCGCCGCGGACGAGCTGGTGATCCTGTCGGGTACCGTGTCGTCGCTGACCGACGCCAATTTCGCCGCCTTCCGCACCGCGATCGGCAACGTGACCAGCGCCGGCAACGCGCTGGTGGTCGCCACCAGCGCCTCGCAGACCGGTCTTTACTACGTCACCGTCTCGGCGGCGGGCGCGGTGGCGGCGGCCGACGTCAAGCTGCTGGCCGTGATCGACGGCACCACCGCGCTGACCTCGACCAATTTCGCCTTGGGCTAAACGCTGTTCAGGTCAGCCGGTGCCACCCACCGTCAGGCCGTCGATCAGCAGGCTGGGCTGGCCGCAGCCGACGGGGACGCATTGGGCGTCCTTGCCGCAGGTCCCGGTGCCGCGGTCGAAGGCGAAGTCGTCGCCGATGCGGCGCACGCCCAGCAGGGCCTCGTCGCCCTTGCCGATCAGGGTGACGTTCTTGACCGGGCGGCCCAGGCGGCCGTTCTCGATCATGCGGGCCTCGACGGCGCTGAAGGCGAAGGCGCCGGTGGCCGGCTCGACATTGCCGCCGCTCATCATGCCGATCCAGATACCATCGCCGGCCGCCTCGATCAGTTCGTCGGGGGAGTCCCGGCCGGCCAGCATGAAGGTGGTGGTCATGCGCGGGATCGGCGGGTGGGCGTGGGACTGCCGCCGGCCGTTGCCGGTCGAGCGGGTGCCCATCAGCCGGGCGTTCAGACGGTCCCGCATGAAGCCGGTCAGGATGCCGTCCTCGATCAGCACGGTGCGACCGGTGGGGGTTCCCTCGTCGTCGAAGGCCAGCGAGCCGCGCCGCCGCGACAAGGTGCCGTCGTCGATCACGGTGACTCCGGGCGCCGCCACGCGGGTTCCGGCCAGTCCGGCGAACACCGAGGTGCCGCGACGGATGCAGTCGCCCTCGAGTCCGTGTCCGACCGCCTCGTGCAGCAGCACCGCGTTCCAGCCCGGCGCGATCACCACCGGCATTTGTCCGGCGGGGGCCGCGACCGACTCGAGATTCAGTTCGGCGCGCCGCATGGCGACCGCGACCGCGTCGCGCCAGACCTCTTCGGTGATCAACTCGGCGCAGGGGATGCGCCCGCCGACCATCTC
>JADGAL010000086.1 GCA_015232025.1 Alphaproteobacteria bacterium | reverse complement strand
GATGACGCCGTCGAAGAGAATTCTGATCGTCGATGACGACCGCCCGCTCAGGCGGTCGCTATGCGAGCAACTGGCGGCCGAGGGCTTCGCCGTCGCCGAGGCCGGAAGCGTGGCCGAGGCCCGCGCCGTGGCCGGCGACGGTTGGGACGCCATTCTGCTGGATGTCGGCCTGCCCGACGGCGACGGCCGCGACCTGTGCCGCGACCTGCGCGGGCGCGGCATCCACGCGCCGGTCATCATCATGGCCGCCGCCGCCGACCCCGACACCGAGACCATCCGCGGCCTGGACTCGGGCGCCAGCGACTGCGTCGGCAAGCCGTTCCGGCTGGGCGTGCTGCTGGCCCGCCTGCGCGCCCAGATTCGCCAATGGGAGCAAAGCGGCGAGGCCATCCTGCCGATCGGACCCTACAGCTTCCACCCGGCCGACAAGGTGCTGCTGGACCCGCGCAAAAAGCGCATCAGGCTGACCGACAAGGAGACCGCCATCCTGCGCCACCTGTACCGGGCCGGCGCGGTGGTGGCGCGCGACGTGCTGCTGAACGAGGTGTGGGGCTATCAGGCCGGCATCGACACCCACACGCTCGAGACGCACGTCTATCGCCTGCGCCGCAAGATCGAGGCCGATCCCGCCCATGCCCGCATCCTGGTCACCGAGCCGGGCGGCTACCGGCTGGTGCCTTGAGGTGGAGGGCGAAACCTGCTAACTCGGCCCATTCATCCTTGGAGTGGCGCATGAACCGCATCTTCTCCGGCGTCCAGCCGACCGGCAACCTGCATCTGGGCAATTACCTGGGCGCGATTCGCAATTGGGTGCGGCTGCAAAGCGAATATGAGTGCGTCTTCTGCATCGTCGACATGCACGCCATCACGGTTTGGCAAGACCCCCAGGGCCTGCGCGACCACACGCGCGAGGTGACCGCCGGCATGCTGGCGGCCGGCGTCGATCCCGCCCGCAACGTGGTTTTCAACCAAAGCCAGGTTCCGGCCCATGCCGAGCTGGCCTGGATCTTCAATTGCGTGGCCCGCCTGGGCTGGCTGAACCGGATGACCCAGTTCAAGGAGAAGGCCGGCAAGCACCGCGAGAACGCCTCGGTGGGACTTTACGCCTATCCCAACCTGATGGCCGCCGACATCCTGGCCTACCGCGCCACCCACGTTCCGGTGGGCGAGGACCAGAAGCAGCATCTGGAATTGGCCCGCGACATCGCCCAGAAGTTCAACGGCGATTACGGCCGCGACTTCTTCCCGCTGCCCGAGCCGCTGATCTTCGGCGCCGCCACCCGCGTCATGTCGCTGCGCGACGGCACCAAGAAGATGAGCAAATCCGACGAGTCGGACTATTCCCGCATCAACATGACCGACGACGCCGACACCATCGCGCTGAAAATCCGCAAGGCCAAGACCGACCTCGAGCCGCTGCCCGCCGAGGAATCCGGCCTGGAGGGCCGGCCCGAGGCCGCCAATCTGGTCGGCATTTTCGCGGCCTTGGCCGACCGCACCCGCCAGGAGGTGCTGACCGACTTCGCGGGCGCCCAGTTCTCGGAGTTCAAGAAGGCGCTGACCGAACTGGCCGTCGCGACGCTGGGTCCGATGAACGCCGAGATGAAGCGCCTGCTGGCCGATCCCGGCCATGTCGATTCGGTGCTGCGCGACGGCGGTCGCCGCGCCCGCGAACTCTCCGAGCCGATCATGCGCGAGGTGTTCGACATCGTGGGCTTCCTGCGGCCCTAAAGCGTGATGCCTGAAATGCGCATCACGCTTTAGGCCTATGTTCGCCCCTCGCCGGGCGGCCGCCTCCGGCGTCCTCGGCCGCAATGGCCGCCGGTCGCATAGGACCAACGGCGCGCCGCGCCATCCCATAGGCGCGGTTGCGTCGGTTGGCGCGGTGGGGCGAACATTGCCGGCCCCATGCAGATCTACCTGCCCATCGCCGAACTGTCCGTGAACGTGTTCCTCATCCTGGGCCTCGGCGCCGGGGTGGGGTTCATGTCGGGGCTGTTCGGGGTGGGCGGCGGCTTCCTGATGACGCCGCTGCTGATCTTTTTGGGGGTGCCCCCGGCGGTGGCGGTGGGGACCGAGGCCAATCAGATCGTCGCCTCGTCGGTGTCGGGCGTCCTGGCCCATTGGCGGCGCGGCAATGTCGATGTCCGCATGGGGCTGATCCTGACCGCCGGCGGCTTCGTCGGGTCGAGCTTCGGCGTCTGGCTGTTCCGCCTGCTGCGCGGACTGGGCCAAATCGATCTGACCATCAAGCTGTCCTATGTGGTGTTCCTGGGCGTGATCGGCGGCCTGATGCTGGTCGAGGGCGTCGAGACCCTGCGCCGCGACCGGCGGCCAAGCGGCGCGCCGCGCCGCAAGCTGCACCAGCATCGCTGGGTCCACGGCCTGCCGCTGAAGATGCGCTTCCGCCGCTCGAAGCTTTACATCAGCGCGGTGCTGCCGGCCGCCGTCGGCCTGGTGGTCGGCGTGCTGGCCGCCATCATGGGGGTGGGCGGCGGCTTCGTGATGGTGCCGGCGATGATCTATCTGCTGGGCATGCCGACCCAGGTGGTGGTCGGCACCTCGCTGTTCCAAATCATCTTCGTCACCGCCAACGCGACCTTTCTGCAAGCCACCCTGAACCAGACCGTCGACGTGGTCCTGGCGCTGCTGCTCTTGCTGGGCGGCGTGATCGGGGCGCAGTTCGGGGCGCGGGCCGGCGCCCGGCTGAAGGGCGAGCAGTTGCGCGTGCTGCTGGCCGCCATGGTGCTGGCGGTCGCCTTCGGGCTGCTGCTCGATCTGGTGCTGACGCCCGAGAATCCCTACACCCTGGGCGGGGCGCGGCCGTGATCCGTGTCGTGCTGGTCGTCGCGTCGCTGCTGGCCCGCGCCCCCGCCCAAGCGCAGGAGGCGCAGCCGCTGGTCGCCGATCTGTCCAAGCATCTGGTGGCGATCACCACCGGCTTCGTCGGTACCGAGGTGCTGCTGTTCGGGGCGGTCGACGGGCCGGGCGACGTGGTGGTGGTGGTGCGCGGCCCGCCGCGGCCCGAGGTGGTGCGCCGCAAGGAGCGGGTGGGCGGCGTCTGGGTCAATACCGGCCGCGCCGATCTGGCGGCGGTGCCGGCCTATTACCGGGTGGCCGCCACCCGCCCGCTGCCCGAATTGGCGCCGCCCGCCGTGCTCGAGCGTCACCGCATCGGACTCGAGCATCTCGATCTGGACCCCGTGCTGGCCGACACGGGCGCGGGCGCCGCCGAGTATCGCCAAGCCCTGATCCGCCTGAAGCGGGATCGCGGGCTGTGGGCCGCCGAGACGCGGGAGGTCGCCTCGCTGGGCAACCGGCTGTTCCGCACCGACCTGCATTTTCCGGCCAACGTGCCGACCGGCACCTACAGCGTCGAAGTCTATCTGCTGCGCGGCGGCGAGGTGGTCAGCGCCCAGACGACCCCGTTGATCGTCAGCAAGATCGGATTGGGCGCCGAGTTGTACCATTTCGCCCACGAGCACGGCGCCGCCTACGGTATCATGGCGATCGCGCTGGCCGGCGCCGCCGGCTGGCTGGCGGCCACCGCGTTCCGGAAGGGCTGACCATGTCCGAAGACCCGCGGGTATTCCTGGTGGTGGTCGACGACACCGAGGAGATGCGCGCCGCCCTGCGCTTCGCCTGCCGACGGGCGCGCGCCACCGATGGCCGCGTCGCCCTGCTGCGGGTGGTCGCGCCGGCCGAGTTCCAGCACTTCGCGGCGATCGGCGATCTGATGCGCGAAGAGGCCCGCGAGGAGGCCGAGCGCCTGCTGCAACGCCTGGCCGGCGATGTTCAGCGCTGCTCGGGCAGCATCGCGGTGCTGCATGTGCGCGAGGGCGACACCCGCGAGCAACTGCTGGCCCTGATCGAGGAGGAGCCTTCGATCTCGATCCTGGTGCTGGCCGCCGGCACCGGGGCGGAGGGGCCGGGGCCTCTGGTCTCGTCGCTGGTCGGCAAGCACGCCGCGCGGCTGCGCATACCGCTGACCATCGTTCCCGGCACCCTGAGCGACGCCGACATCGACCGGATCGCCTAAAACTCTTGACCAAGACGCGCGGCTGTCCCATCTATCCGAACGGATTAGCCGCAGGAAGGGACGCCATGTTCATCCAGACCGAAGCCACCCCAAATCCCGCCACGTTGAAGTTCTTGCCGGGGCGCGCCGTCATGGAGCGCGGCACCGTCGACTTCGCGTCGGCCGACGCGGCGGCCCGCTCGCCCCTGGCGCAGCGGCTATTCGCGATCGACGGCGTCACCGGCGTCTTCCTGGGCTCGGATTTCGTCACCGTCGCCAAGCGCGACGCCCAGGACTGGCCGGTGCTGAAGCCGCAAATCCTGGCCGCGATCATGGAGCACTTCGCCTCGGGCGCCCCGGTGGTGGTGGACGGCGGCGAGCAGGCCGAGCAGGCCGACGACAGCGACGTGGTCACTCAAATCAAGGAACTGCTGGACACCCGCGTGCGTCCCGCCGTCGCCAATGACGGCGGCGACATCATCTTCCGCAGCTTCGAGGACGGCGTGGTCTACCTGACCCTGCAAGGCGCCTGCTCGGGCTGCCCCAGCTCGACCGCCACCCTGAAGCACGGCATCGAGAACATGCTGCGCTACTACGTCCCCGAGGTCCAGGCGGTCGAAGCGGTTCCCTGACAATCGTTGGCCGGCGTTCGTGTCGTCACGATGGCCATGGACGCCGCCACGACTCGGTCGCGCTCAAAGCGGGGCTGCGTCGGTTTCTTCGCCGAGGTCGGCGCCACCCGTCTCGTAGTCGTTGTTTCTTTTCTGCTGCTCGAGCCACTCCGTCCAAATCCCACGGTGGAAATCGGGCATGCCCGTCTGCTCGAGATAGGGGCGAAATAGCCTTAGGCGAGGTAGTTCGTCACGGATGCTCTTGACCAGCTTGATCGCATCTCGGGGGGCTATCTCCGAGGCTGGTTGCAGCAGACGGGCGGTGAATTCGCACTCGTGCTCTTCCCATGGCACTGATTTACCGACCTGGCCGGTGGTAACCCAGAAAACCGGATAGGGGTGACCATCGAATACCCCCTTCAATTTCGCCCATCCAACATGGTGCAGGTCCAAATTATCTTCCGGCATTGCACTTGCGAGAATATCGGCCAAGTCCATGGAGACGCAGAGCCGTCCCGCTCGGCTTGCCGAGGACAGGCGAAACCCGATGTCCATGTCCGGGCCGATGAAGTCGACCGTATTCTCGACGTTGATGTTGCTGTTTCGGATCGGGAAGCCGGCCAACCATGCCGTTCCTTTGGCACGCAGGCCCTGCTTCCCCCTGATTTCACGGTCATACGTGGTCAGCGCTTCATAAAATGCCTTCGTCACGGAGACCACATCCGCGAAATCTATGACCTCGAAATAGAACAGAATTTCGTCACCCAACAGCTTCCAGAGCTGTGGGCTTTTGATTTTCCGCCCGGAGCCTTCCGCCACTCGATCCACAGCGGCCAGAAATGCCGACGGAAAGTCTTGAAAGAATGACTCGTAGAACCGTACCCAGTGCTTGTCAAATGACGAAAAATTCGCGTTTCTATCTTTATATGCCGTTGATCCCGATATATCTATCGAGTAGAAGGCGTTTAGCTCCCGCTTCCGCGCCGGCACCATCAGCCCATACCAAGGGACTTTAGGCGAAAGCTTGCCGCCTGCTCGGATACATTGAAACGACCAGCCAGCACAGGCAGGCTGTAATTGAGCCGCTTTGCCACCTCGCCAAAGCGAGCACGGGGCATCAACAGGGCTGCCGCAAATCGATTCGCCTGCTGTTCCACCAGGCTTGTACCCCACCGGCCGGCAGAAATTTGCCGCGATCCAGGAGGAGAGCCGCTATGAAGAAAATAGTGGCCCAACTCGTGGGCGATGGTAAAGTTATCGCGAACGAAACTTGTCACCGGGGAAAGATAGATCCGGAACTCATCGGGTCCGTAGACCTCGAGAGAACCGCCTTCGAGCTGCTGCTCATCAGCAAATTCGAGGATATCGATTTCACCACCGATGGTTCTAACCAGCTCCTTGATCGAATCTGTTTCTGGCGAGAACCCGTAACTGCCCGCGATAGCCTCGGCATGCCGCTCAATGTCGGAAGCCCCCATCTGGACGGGCGTCGGCGAGGGGAATCGCGACTTTGGCGCGTGGACCATGAATCCTCCTTGACAAACGCTTTAGAATTAATCCGCTTGCCGAAAGGCGTCAACTACTGTGATCGGATGAACCGCCGCCTACGCGGCCTTGCGCATCATCCCTTTCAAGTCCGAAACCCGCGCGGCGCCGCTCACATGAGCGAGCGCCGCGAACAGGGCCAAACCGCCGACCACCAGCGCCGCCAGACCCAAGGCCCGCTCGGCCGCGCCGCCGGCCCATAGCGGCGCCATGTAGCGCGAAGCCGCCCACAGCGCGCCCCCCATCGCCGCCGAAGACAAGACGATGCGCGGCAGCCGCCGTTTCAGCCGCTCGTCCAGGGCGAGATGGCCGTGGCGCCGCAGCAGCCAGGCCAGCAAGGCGACATTGGCCCAGGACGACAGCGCGGTGGCCAGCGCCGGCCCGACATGGGCCAGGGGCTTCATCAAAGCCAGATTGATCACGATGTTGGCCAGCATGGCGACACCCGCCACCTTGACCGGAGTCGCGGTGTCCTCGCGGGCGAAGAAGGCCGGGGTCAGCGCCTTGTTCAGCACATAGGCGGGCAGGCCGAGCGACAGCGCGGCCAGGGCCTCGGCGGTCATGCGGGTCTGTTCGGGTCCGAAGGCGCCGCGCTGGAACAGCACCATCACCAGCGGCTCGCCGATCGCCACCAGCGCCGCCATGGCGGGCACGGTCAGCAGCAGCGCGAATTCGATCGCCCGGTTCTGGCTGTGCGCCGCCTCCGCCATCCCGCCCGCCCGAAGCTGGCGGCTGAGCAGCGGCAACAGCGCGGTGCCGATCGCCACGCCCACGATGCCCAGCGGCAATTGGGCGATGCGGTCGGCATAGAACAGCACCGCCACGGTTCCCGGCCCGATCAACGAGGCGATCATCGTGTCGACCAGCAGATTGACCTGATAGATCCCAGCCCCCACCGCGCCCGGCACGATGCGCCGCAGCAACAGCCCGACCCGCGGCGTCATGCGGGGCAGGCGCGGCGCCAGGGGCACCCCCGCCCGGCGCACGCTCATCGCCAGCCAGGCGAATTGGGCGAGACCGGCGATCGTGGTCCCCACCGCCAGGGCGTGCCCCGCCCCCGGCAGATGCGGCGTCAGCCCGACCAGCGCGGCGATCAGCGACAGATTGAGCAGCACCGGGGTGGCCGCCGCCGCCGCGAATTTCCCCATCGAATTCAGCACGCCGCTTTGCAGCGAGACCAGCGAGATGAACAGCAGATAGGGAAAGGTGATGCGGGTCAGTTCGACGGTCAGCGCCAGCTTGGCGGGGTCCTCGGCGAAGCCCGGCGCGAACCCCAGCATCGCCCAAGGCATGATCACCTCGAACAGCGCGACGAAGGCCAGCAGCCACCAGCCCAGCACCGCCATGGCGTGCTCGGCGAAACGCCGCGCCGCGTCGGGGCCTTCCGATTCCAAGACGCCCGCGAACAGCGGCACGAAGGCCGCGTTGAACGCGCCCTCGGCGAACAGGCGGCGGAACAGGTTGGGAAATTTGAACGCCACGAAAAACGCGTCGGCCACCATCCCGGTGCCCAGGAAGGCGGCGATCAGCATGTCGCGCGCGAAGCCGGTCAACCGGCTGAGCATGGTGAACCCGCCGACCGTGGCGATGGCGCGGGCGAAGTTCATGGAGATGGACGTCATTCCGCCGCCGAGCGCGAGGGTTCGGGTTCGTCGCTGGGGTCGGACAGCGCCTTGGTCAGGCGCTCCTTGATCTGGCGCAGCTTGCCGTCGTGTTCGACCTTCATGCCGAACACGTCCTTGACATAGAAGACGTCGACCACCCGCTCGCCATAGGTCGAGATGTGGGCGCTGGAGATGGTCAGCCCCAAATCGGTCATCGCCGCGGTGACGTCGTGCAGCAGGCCGGGGCGGTCGCGGCCGTTGACCTCGATCAGGGTGTGGGTGCGGCTGGCGGCGTTGTGGATCAAGACGCGCGGCGGCACCTTGAACACCCGCGTGCGGCTACCGAGTTGCGACTTCGAGCGCGCCGCCAGTTCGCGGGCCGGGCGCAGCCGTCCCGACAGCGCCTGTTCGACGCAGGCCGACAGCTTGGCCAGCTTGCTGGGCGAGTCGAAGGCGCCACCCATTGATTCCTGAATCCAGAAGGTGTCGAGCGCCATGCCGTTGGTCAGGGTGATGATCTTGGCGTCGACGATCGAGGCGCCGGCCACCGCCATCGCTCCGGCGATCTGGCTGAACAGGCCGGGATGGTCGCTGGTGTAGATGACGATCTCGGTCACCCCGCGGGCCAAGTCGACATGGCTGTCGATGGTCAGCGGGGCGTGGGTGGCCTCGGCCTCGCGCACCAGACGGGCGTGGCGCAACAGGGTGGCGAAGTCGAACGACACCCAATACGAGGGATAGCCGCGCCCCAGATGGGCCTCGATGTCCTCGGCCGGCCAGCCCAGCACGGCCAGTTCCTTGCGCAAGGCGCGCTGGGCCGCCTCGACGCGGGCCTCGCGCTTTTCGACCGACAGGCCGCCGGTCATCATCTCGTCGGCGCGGTAATAGAGTTCGCGCAGCAGCCCGGCCTTCCAGTTGTTCCAAACGGTCGGCCCGACCGCGCGGATGTCGGCCACGGTCAGCAGCAGCAAAAGCCGCAGCCGCTCGGGCGACTGCACCTCGGTGACGAAGTCCTGGATGGTCTTGAAGTCGTCGATGTCGCGCTTGAAGGCGGTGCGGCTCATCATCAGGTGGTTGCGCACCAGCCAGGCCGCCGTCTCGGTCTCCTCGTCGGAAAGGCCCAGGCGCGGCCCCAGCTTGGCGGTGATGGCGGCGCCCAGGTCGGAATGGTCGCCGCCGCGGCCCTTGGCGATGTCGTGCAGGAAGGTGGCGACGAACAGGGCGCGGCGCGACTGGATTTCGTGGATCACCTCGGAGGACGCCGGCATCTCCTTGGTCAGGGCGCCTTCCTCGATGCGGTGGAGGATGCCGATCGCCTGGATGGTGTGCTCGTCGACCGTGTACACGTGGTACATGTCGTATTGCATCTGCGCCACGACCCGCCCGAAATCGGGCACGAAGCGGCCCAGCACGCCGGCCTCGTTCATGTGGCGCAGCGCCACCTCGGGGTCCTTCTTCGAGGTCAGCATGTCCATGAACAGCGCGTTGGCCTGGGGGTCGGCGCGCAGCCGCTGATCGATGCGCCGCAAATTCTGGGTGACCAGGCTAAGGGCGTGCGGATGGATGTCGAGATCGTGCTCGAGCGCCACGTGGAACAGGCGGATCAGCCGCAGCGGCTCGTCCGCGAAATCCTTGTCGCCGGCCACGTTGAGCCGGTCGCCATCGAGGCGGAAGCCCTCGACGGCGCCGCGCCGCCCGAACAGCCGCTGCGACAGGCGCAGGCGCGGCTTGCGCTTGTGCTGCTCCTCCAGCACCGCGCAGAAGATGCGGGTCAGGTCGCCCACGTCCTTGGCGATCAGGAAATAATGCTTCATGAAGCGTTCGACGCCGCGCGCCCCGGCGCGGTCGCCATAGCCCATGCGCTGGGCGATCGAGGGCTGCACGTCGAAGGTCAGCCGGTCCTCGGGGCGGTCGGTCAAGAGGTGCAGATGACAGCGCACCGTCCACAGGAACTCCTGCGCCTTGGCGAAGCGCTGCGCCGCGTCGGCCGACAGGATGCCGCGCCCGACCAGTTCGGGCACGTCGGCCACGTCGTAGAGGTAGCGCGCGATCCAGAACAGGGTGTGCAGGTCGCGCAGACCCCCCTTGCCCTCCTTGATGTTGGGCTCGAGCACATAGCGGGTGTCGCCCATCCGGTCATGGCGCTGATTGCGCTCGGACAGCTTGCTTTCGACGAATTCCTCGCCCGAGCCGTTGGCCACCTCCAAGCGGTAGCGGGTCTTCAGCTCGCGATAGATCGTCTGGTCGCCCCACAGCCAGCGCGCCTCGAGCATCGCCGTGCGAATCGTCCAGTCTTCCTTGGCCTGGCGGACGCACTCGTCGACCGAGCGGGTCGAATGGCCGACCTTCAGCCCCAGATCCCACAGCATGTACAGGATCCACTCGACCACCTGCTCGCTGTAGGGGGTGCGCTTGTAGGGCAGCAGGAACAGCAGGTCGATGTCGGAATGGGGCGACAATTCGCCGCGGCCATAGCCGCCGACCGCCACCACGCCCAGCATCTCGCCGGCCGTTCGCACGCCGCCGCCGATTTCGTGCTCGACCGCGAAGTCGTGGATGACGCGGACCAGCTGGTCGACCAGGAAGCAGTTCTCGCGCACCGTCACCGAGCCGCGGCCGTGCTCCTCGAAGCGCTTGCGCACCTCGGTCTTGCCCGTCGCCATCACGGATTTCAGATAGTCGAGCACGCGGCCACGCCGCTTCGAGCGGGGCGGGTCCCCGGCCAGCAGATCGTTCAGACCATTGATGACCGCCCGGCGGTCGATGATCGCCCGCTGGCGCCGAATCTCACCCATGCGCACCCCTCGCTCGCCCGGCGCGATTATACAGAGCGGAAGGCGGGGCCTGCCACCGCTTTCAGCGCGCCACCACCAGCGAGTCGCCGGGGCGGCACAGGGTCAGCAGGGCCAGCAGGTCCGGCAGGTCGAGCGCCACGCAGCCCTCGGTCGGCGGACGGCCGGGCCGCGCGACATGCATGAAGATGGCGCTGCCCAGCCCGGCGACCGGCGGATCGTCGTTGTGGCCGACCACCACGATCACGTCGTAGACGCCATCCTCGCGCCACAGCGCCTCGCAGCGCGCCGGATGGGGAAGGCGAACCGGACGGTTGTAATCGGGGTGGGCGGGATCGTCGCACCAGCCGTCGTCGGGCGACAAGGGCAGAACGGCCAGGCCGGTGACCGGCGCCGCCATGCGGTCGGGACGCCACAGCGCCCGGCGCAACGGGAAGCGGCCAAGCGGCGTGGCGCCGTCGCCCTCGCGCTTGTCGGCCGAGACGCCGCCACGACCCAGCGCGCAATGGAACGAGCGTCCATCGAATCGCAAGACGCCCGGCGCGGCGACCACCAGGTCGGTCATCGCGGCGCGCCCGCCGCCTTGTAGCGGTCCAGATTGGCCATCATGCCGTTCGAGAACCAATCCTGCCCGCCCTCCTCGGTGGCCTGAAGCAGCGGGTGGCTGGTGTCGGTCAAGCCCTGGGCGGCGATGGCGCGGCGAATCGCGGCGGCGTCGGGACCCGCGGCTGCTTGCGGCGGCGGAGCCACCGAAACCGGCCCGCT
>JADGAL010000085.1 GCA_015232025.1 Alphaproteobacteria bacterium | reverse complement strand
CAGGGCGCGCGGATCGCCGCCGATGTCGGCGAGCAGCACGCGCTCCCACCCCTGCCCGCCGCGCAGGCACAGCACCGCGTCGGGCTTCAGTTCGGCCAGGGCGCGGGCCAAGCGGCCATCATCGTCGGGAAAGGGCACGCGGTCGCCTCCCGGACGGGCGCCCAGCACCAGCGCCGCGCCGGGGCGCGGGCGGGGCGGGCTGTCCTGGAAGGCGATCCGCACGGGGCGCCGCCTCAGGCGTCCTCGTAGTGATCGGCCACCATGCGGTCGAGCAGGCGGAGGCCGAAGGCGGTGGCGCCCTTGGGCACCGTGGCGGTGTCCTTCTTCGACCAGGTGGTGCCGGCGATGTCGAGATGCGCCCACGGCACGTCGTTGGTGAAGCGCTTGAGGAACTGCGCCGCCGTGATGCTGCCGCCCTCGCGCCCGCCGACGTTCTTCATGTCGGCGATGTCGGATTTGAGCTGCTTGTCGTAGGCGTCGCCCAGGGGCATCCGCCACAGCGGCTCGCCGACCGTCTTGCCGGCCGCCGTCAGGCGCTCGGCCAGCAGGTCGTCGGGCGAGAACAGCCCGGCGTACTCATTGCCCAGCGAGACCACGATGGCCCCGGTCAGGGTGGCCAGATCGACCATGAAGGACGGCTTGAAGCGGTCCTGGCAGAACCACATCGCGTCGGCCAGCACCAGGCGGCCTTCGGCGTCGGTGTTGATCACCTCGATGGTCTGGCCCGACATGCTGGTCACCACGTCGCCGGGACGCTGCGCGGTGCCGGACGGCATGTTCTCGACCAGCCCGACCACCCCCACCGCGTTGACCTTGGCCTTGCGGCCGGCCAGCGCCTTCATCAGGCCGATCACCACCCCGGCGCCGCCCATGTCCCACTTCATGTCCTCCATGCCGCCGGCCGGCTTGATCGAGATGCCGCCCGAGTCGAAGGTCACGCCCTTGCCGACGAAGGCGACCGGCGCCTTGTCGCGGTCGGCCGAGCCCATCCAGCGCATCACCACGAGCTGCGGCTCGCGGTCCGAGCCTTGCGCCACGCCCAGCAGCGAGCCCATGCCCAGCTTGCGCATCTGCTTCTCGCCCAGCACCTCGATCTCGATCCCGTCCTCGGCCAGCTTGCGCGCCTCGGCGGCCAGGCTTTCGGGGAAGATCACATTGGCCGGCTCGCTGACCAGGGCGCGGGTCAACAACACGCCCTCGGCCACGCAGTCGAGGGACTGGTGGTGCTTCTTGGCGGCGGCGTGGTCGTCGAGGACGATCTGCAGCTTCTTGAGCGCCGGCTTGTCCTCCTTCTTCTCCTTGGTCATGTACTTGTCGAAGCGCCAAGCCCGCAACCGGGCGCCCAGCGCCGCGCGCGCCGCGATCTCGGCGGGGAACAGCGAGCAGCCCTCGATCGGGTCGATCGCCAGGGTGACATGCGCGTCGCCGCCCATCAGGGCCGCGACCGCCGAGCCGCCGAACGCCTCGGCCTTGGCGGCGTCGATCTCCTCGGGCTTGCCCAGGCCGACCAGCAGCACGCGCGCCACCTCGAGACCGGACGGCGCCAGCAGGACCAGCGTCTGCTCGGCCTTGCCCTCGAACTTGCCTGCGTTCATGGCGCGGGTCAGCGCGCCGCCCATCTTCTCGTCGATCAAGGCGGCGGTGGCGGTCAACTTGCGGTCGGCCAACACGCCCACGGCCAGCGCGCCCTCGGTCGGCAAGGCGGGCTTGGCGAAGGAGATCTTCATCTAGGGCTCCCTTTCGGTGAAATGTCTTCCCAATGTAGCGTCCCAGACGGGGAAAGGAAGGGGTTATACCGGCGAGCGGTCGAACCGACCGGTCGTCGGAAGCCGCCATTGCGGCGGCTGGCCAAGGGCGCCGGGGCGCCCGCTTAGGCTGAGGGGCTAACCAGGCGAGCCGATTTATCGGCTCGCCGGTACTATACCGGCGCTTCCTCGCCGCGGTCGGCGTCCAGCAGCCAGATCGCCCCGCCGGGCAGGCCGGTGACGATCACCACCAGCCCGTAAAGGATCGACAGCACCAGCGCCGAGGCGGCCGGCACGCCGACGAAGCCGAAGGCCGCCACCATGGCGCCCTCGCGCACGCCCCAGCCGGCCACCGAGATCGGCAGCATGGTCAACAGGATCACCGGCGGCACCAGCACCAGGCAATCGACCACCGAGACCTCGATGCCCAGGCCCATCGCCAGGGCATGGACCACCATCGCCAGATTGGCGTGGCCCAGCACCGCGAGCCCCAGCGTGACGACCGCGTGGCGCGGCGTCAGGAACAGGCGGCGGGTGTCGCCGGCCAGTTGCGCCAGCCCGCGCATCACGCGCCAGCGCCGGAAGCCCTCGGGCAGTTGGTCGAGCACCATCAGCACGCCGATCCCGGCCAGCCCCATCAGGGTCAAGATGGGAAACACCCAGGCGCCCGGCACGTCGTCCAGGCGACTGAGCAGCAAAGGCTGGGTGACCGCCACCAAAAGCACCAAGCCAAACAGCGTGGCCACCCGTTCGAGCATCACCGAATTCAGCGCGGCGGCCAGGGTCAGGCCGGCCCGGCGCGCCTTCCACACCCGGACGGCGTCGCCGCCGATCGAGGACGGCAGGGCCAGATTGAAGAACGTGCCCATATAAAAGATGCGCAGCGTCCGCCGGAGGGCGAGCACCGCGCCGATCGCCCGCATCACCGAATGCCAGCGCCACGTGGCCAGGGCGATCTGGGCCATCATCAGGCCGACCGAGACGGCCAGCCAGTCGGCCCGGATGGCGCTGCCGCGTCGCCAAGCCTCGTCCAGGTCGACCTTGCCGATCAGATACCAGATCAGGACGCCCGAAAACCCAAGCTTGGCGCCCCAGATCAGCCAACTCTTCAGCACCGGCGTCACTCTGTTTGGGAAGGATCGCGCAGAACTAGCACGAACACGGCTCGGAAGCGAGCCGCACCGGCTGGCGCTTGCGCCCCCAATCGCCCGGCGCGCCCTCGAACACGCCGGCGATCGCGGTGCCGCAGGACTGGCAGCGGCCGGCGCCGTCAAGCCGCCAGGGGCCGAGTTCATACCAGTCCCGCCCGATCACCAACGCGCCGCAGCCCGGACAGAAGGTGCTTCCGCCCTCGGGATCGTGGACATTGCCGGTATAGACGTAGGACAGCCCGTTGCGCATGGCGATGCCGCGCGCCCGGCTCAGGGTGGCGGGCGGGGTGGGCGGGGCGTCCGCCATCTTCCAGTCGGGATGGAAGGCCGAGAAGTGCAGCGGCACGTCGGTGCCCAGATGCCCGGCGATCCAGCGGGTCATGGCGTCGATCTCGTCGTCGGAATCGTTCTCGCCGGGGATCAGCAGCGTGGTGATCTCAAGCCAGGTCGCCGTCTCGCGGCGGATGTATTCCAACGTCTCGAGCACCGGGGCCAGCGAGCCGCCGCACAGGCGGCGATAGAAGTCCTCGGTGAAGCCCTTGAGGTCGACATTGGCGGCGTCCATATGGCTGAACAGCTCGGCGCGGGCGGCGGGCGCCATGTAGCCGGCCGTCACCGCCACCGTGCGGATGTCGCCCTCGTGACAGGCGCGGGCCACGTCGACCGCGTATTCCAGGAAGATCGCCGGGTCGTTGTAGGTGAAGGCGACACTGCGGCAGCCCAGCCTTCGCGCCGCCTCGACGATGGCCCGCGGCGTGGCGGAATCGTTCAGCGCGTCGACCTGACGGGCCTTGCTGATGCTCCAATTTTGGCAAAAGCGGCAGGTCAGGTTGCAACCGGCGGTGCCGAATGAGAGAATCGGCGTGCCGGGCAGGAAATGATCGAGCGGCTTCTTCTCGATGGGATCGACGCAAAACCCCGACGAGCGGCCCCAGGTGGTCAGCACCATCTGGTCATCCCGCCTGGCCCGCACGAAGCACAGGCCACGCTGCCCCTCGTGCAGGCGGCAGAAGCGCGGGCAGACGTCGCATTGCAGACGCCCATCGTCGAGCTTGCGCCAGTGGCGGGCGGGCACCGCGCCGTCGAACCGTTCCGGGGTGATCTCGTTCATTCCCCAGGAAAGTATTGCGCGGCCACGAGCCCTACAACCACAATCGAAGGCGATGGGGACGCGCGTTGGGTATGGGGAGCAAGATCATGAGCGATATCAGGCGGCCGGCGGTGGCCGGCATGTTCTATCCCGCCGACCCCGAACAACTGGCCGCGCAGGTCTCGGCCTGCCTGGCCGGCGAGCTGAGCGACGGCGGGCCGCCCAAGGCGCTGATCGCCCCCCACGCGGGCTATGTCTATTCCGGCCCGGTGGCCGGTCGGGCCTATGCCCGGCTGGCCCAGGCGCGCGGGCGGATCGAGCGGGTGGTGCTGGTCGGCCCCTCGCACCGGGTGGGCTTTCGCGGCTTGGCGGTGGGGGATTGGACGAGTTGGGGCATGCCCGATGGCCCGGTGCGGATCGACCGCGAGGCGGTCGAGGCGCTGAAGGCGCTGCCCGGCGTGACCAGCTTCGAGGCCGCCCACGCCCAGGAGCACAGCCTGGAGGTCCACCTGCCCTTCCTGCGCGCCGTGCTGGGCGATTTCCGCCTGCTGCCGATCGTGGTCGGCGCCGCCGATCCGTCCGACGTGGCCCGCGCGCTCGACGCGGTGTGGGGCGGGCCGGAGACGCTGGTGGTGATCAGCACCGATCTCAGCCATTACCTGGACTATGGCGCCGCCCGCGCCCTGGACGCCATGACCGGCGCGGCGATCGAGCGTCTGGACCCCGCCGCGATCGGCCAGGATCAAGCCTGCGGACGCACGCCCGTCAACGGCTTGCTGATGGTGGCCCAACGGCGGGGCCTGCGTGTCGAGCGGATCGATCTGCGCAATTCCGGCGACACGGCCGGCGACCGCGCGCGGGTGGTCGGCTATGGCGCCTGGGCCTTCCACGAGCCGGTCGGCGGACATGGCGCGGCGCTGCTGGATCTCGCCCGCCGCTCGATCCGCCACGCCCTGGAAACCGGCAAGCCGCTGAAGATCGATCCCGCCACCCTGCCCGAGGCGCTGAGGGAGCCGGGCGCCGCCTTCGTCACACTGAAGCGCCGGGGCGAGTTGCGCGGCTGCATCGGCAGTGTCGAGGCCCATCGCCCGTTGGGCGAGGACGTCGCCGACAACGCCCGCGGCGCCGCCTTATCGGACCCGCGCTTTCCGCCCTTGGCCGCCGAGGAACTGGACGAGGTGACCCTTTCGGTGTCGGTGCTGACCCGCCCGGCGCCGATGGCCTTCGCCAGCCAAGCCGATCTGCTGGCCCAGTTGCGGCCGCGCCAGGACGGGCTGATCATCGAGGATGGCGGCCGCCGCGCCCTGTTCCTGCCCGCCGTGTGGGAGACGCTGCCCGATCCGGCCGGCTTCCTGGCCCATTTGAAGCGGAAGGCCGGGCTGGCGGTCGACCATTGGTCGGGCTCGTTCAAGGCGTGGCGCTTCGGAGCGATCGAGCTGCGCGAGACCCCTTGACGGCGCGCTTGCCCACCTTAAATCGACATCGCCGGTCGCCACGCGAGGGGCCGGCGAAAACGACCAAGGTGTCGCTTCGAAAAGGAGGGCATGTCATGCGTACCTACGATCTGTCGCCGCTGCTGCGGGCCACCGTCGGCTTCGACCGCGTCAACTCCATCTTCGACTCGCTCGCCCGCATGGACGAGGGGGCGCTTTCCTATCCGCCCTACAACATCGAGAAGGTGGACGACAACGCCTACCGCGTCACGATGGCGGTCGCCGGGTTCTCCGAGGCCGATCTCGACCTGACGGTGCAGGACCAGACCCTGATCGTCGCCGGTCGCGGGCCGCAGAAGGAGAACGGCCAGTACCTCTATCGCGGCATCGCGCGCCGCGCCTTCGAGCGCCGCTTCGAGTTGGCCGATCACATCCATGTGGCGGGCGCCGCCCTGCGCGACGGCCTGCTGGTGATCGACCTGGTTCGCGAGGTGCCCGAGGCCATGAAGCCGCGCCGCATCGCGATCGAGGTTCGGCCGCGGGAGCGCAAGGAGCTGTCCCAGGCCGACCAACAGGCGGCCTGACGCCCCAGTCGGGGGCGGCGGCCCGAGGGGTCGCCGCCCCCTTCGTTTCATGCAGGAGCGGCGATGCCCCGCGCCCGGCTCGACGAGGTCCGACGACGCCGCGGCAAGCGGCGCAACGTTGTTCAGACGGTTCTGCTGGTGGCGGCGCTGGGCGCCCTGATGGCGCTGCTCGGCAACATGCTGTTCGGCCCGGCGGCCGTCCTGTGGTTCATCGCGGCGGGCGCCCTCATGTTGCTGCTGGGGCCATCGGTGCCCACCGGCCTGGTGCTGGCGATCAACCGGGCGCGGCCGATCCCGCCGGGATTGCTGCCCGAACTGCATGCGGTGGTCGCCGAACTGTCGCGCCGCGCCGGGCTGGCGGCGACGCCGCGCCTGTTCTACCTGCCCAGCGCGACCGCCAACGCCTTCACCACGGGCGGCAAGGGCGAGGCGGCGATCGCCTTGAGCGATGGCATGCTGCGCCTGCTCGACGCGCGCGAGATGGTCGGCGTGCTGGCCCACGAGATCGCCCATCTGCGCAACAACGACCTGTTCGTTCTGCAAATCGGCGGCGCCCTGACCCGCATGACCATCGGGCTGGCGTGGTTCGGGCTGATCATGCTGCTGCTCGCCATGCCCGCCGTGCTGGCCGGCGCGGCCGATGTCTCGTTGGCCGGCGCCTTCCTTCTGGCGGTGGCGCCCTGGGCGGGCGGGCTGCTGCTGATGGCGCTGTCGCGCACCCGCGAATTCGACGCCGATCTCGACGCCGCGACGCTGACCGGCGATCCCACCGGTCTGGCCGCCGCCCTGCGAAAGCTGGAGGACGTGCGCGGCGATCCCTGGCTGAAGCTGATCTTCCCCGGCCGGGGCGGCGGCGAGCCCGACCTGATGCGCAGCCATCCCCCGACCGGCGAGCGCATCCAACGCCTGCTCGCCCTATCGCCCGAGCCGCTGATGCCGCGCCTCTCGCTGCCGCCGGCCTTCTTCGGCTGGCCATGATCGTCACCGGGCGCATAAAGGGTGACCTAGCGGCCGCAAAACGAACCACTCCATCTCGACGCGGAATTCCCAGATGGCCAGATTCGCCGTCAAATCGGGCAATCCCTCGAGTTCGGGGAAGCCTCGCGTGTCGCGGATGCCGCACGGAATGCGCTCGATCGCGTGGGTCGGGCGGAACCGTTCCAGCAGGATGTCCGAAAGCCCCTCCAAGGCGCAGTCGTGAACTTCGACGAGAACGAAGCAGTCCCGCAGGCCAGGGGCCAGCGCCGGGTCGAGCAAGGCGTATTCCCACCCCTCGCAGTCCATCACGACCAGCGTACCCGGCGCCAGATCGCCAGCGAATTGCCGCACATCCGTTCCCAGTCGCGCCTCGACCCGGTGTTCGAGGCGGTTGTTTCTCAGGGTGAGGCGCGTGTCCTCGATCCGTTCCGGCACATTGTCGTAGGCGATCACCTGGGCTTCGGGCAGGCGCGCGGCCAAGCCGGCCGCGTACCAGCCCTCGCCACTGCCGACGTTGACCACCCGAGGTGGAGAGACCGCGATCAAGGATTCGATGGCCTGTTCGAGTTCAGACTCGTAGCTGCCCAACAGAAACGGAGCGGGGTGCGAAAAGCCCTCGACGACGATCCCGCGAAACGGCCCGCGGCGGGCGGCCCATCCGAACTTGGCCGCCAGCAGTAGGCCGAGGTCACCCGTGACGCCTCGGATCTCGTCCCAATCCATCGATCCTCGACCAAGCAGGATGCGAACGCGCGTCTCCAGCGCCAACAGAGCGTCCTGTGACGAGTGCGTCGACTCGCACGTCGCTTCCATAGTATCTGTCAACCCTTTTTCACAGATGACCCTTGGCTGCCTCACAGTCCACGAGACGACCAATGCATGTGGACGCTCTCACACTTCGCGGTCGATGTCACCCCTTTTAGTGGTCGTGACGCATGCTGCGCCAAGCAAGGGGCCAACACGATATCGCCAGGCGGGCCGGATGCTCGGCTGGCCATAATTCCCGGTTGGCCCGGCGGGCGGGGTTCCGTATCCTTCCCTTGAGGCTGCGGAGGTCGACTCATGGGGCGCTTCGGAACGGGGCAGGCGGTCAGGCGGGTCGAGGATGCTCGGCTGCTGACCGGGCGCGGGCGCTTCACCGACGATATCGCGCCGGACGGGCAGGTCATGTCGTGCGTGCTGCGCTCGCCGCACGCCCATGCCGAGATCCGCCGCGTCTCGATCGAGGCGGCGCTGGCGGCGCCGGGCGTGCTGGGAGTGTTCACCGCCGCCGATCTGGCCGCCGAGGGCGTCAACACGGTGCCCACCATCTATCGCCCGCCCAACCGCGACGGTTCGGTGATGAGGGCGCCGCCGCGCGAGGCGCTGGCCTCGGTTCGGGTGCGCCATGTCGGCGAGCCGGTGGCCTTCGTGGTGGCCGAAACGCTGGATCGGGCGCGCGACGCCGCCGAATTGATCGAAATCGATTGGGAGCCGCTGCCGGCCATCGCCGAGATCGCCGACGCGGTGGCGCCCGGCGCCCCGGCCGCGTGGCCCGAGGCGCCCGGCAATATCTGCTTCGATTGGGAAACCGGCGACGAGGCGGCCACCGACCGCGCCTTCGCGGCGGCGGCCAAGGTGGTGGCGCTCGACCTCGTCAACAACCGCTTGGCGCCCACGCCGCTTGAGGCGCGCGGCGCGATCGGCGAGATCGACGCCCGCGGCAAGCTGACCCTGACCACCGGCAGCCAGGGCTCGCACGATCTGCATGGCTGGCTGTGCGACAAGGTGTTCCGCATTCCGCCCGAGCGGCTGCGGGTGGTGTCCCCCGATGTCGGCGGCGGCTTCGGCATGCGGCTGTCGTTGTTCCCCGAGCACATCCTGGTGCTGTTCGCGGCGCGTCGCCTGGGGCGGCCGGTGAAATGGATCGCCGACCGCTCGGAAGCCTTCCTCGCCGACACCCATGGCCGCGACAATCTGACCCATGCCGAGATCGCGCTGGACGGGAATGGCCGGTTCCTGGCGGTGCGGGTGGCGATCCTGGCCAATATGGGGGCCTATCTTTCGCAGTTCGCGGCCTTCGTGCCGACCCGCGCCGGCGCCTCGATGCATGTCGGGGTATACGACATCCCCGCCGCCTATGTGCGGGTCAAGGGCGTGATGACCAACACCACCCCCGTGGACGCCTATCGCGGCGCCGGCCGGCCCGAGGCGGCCTACACGCTGGAGCGGCTGGTCGACGCGGCGGCGCGGGCGTTGGGCTTGTCGCCCGACGAGATCCGGCGCCGCAACGTCATTCCGGCGGCGCGCATGCCGTTCACCACCGCGCTTGGTCAGACCTATGACGGCGGCGACTTCGCGCGGGTGATGGAGGCGGCGATGGCGCGGGCCGGCTGGTCCGATTTCGCGTCCCGCCGCGCCGAGGCCGCGACGCGCGGCCGGCTGCGCGGCATCGGCATGTCGACCTATATCGAGGTGTGCGGCGGCGGCGGCGGCGAGAACGCCGAAATCCGCTTCGATTCCGAGGGTCTCGCCCACGTGCTGATCGGCACCCAATCGACCGGCCAGGGCCACGAGACCGCCTATGCCCAGATGGTCGCCGCCGAATTCGGCTTGGCCGTCGAGCGGGTGCGCGTCCTGCAGGGCGACACCGACCTGATCGCGCGCGGCAACGGCACCAGCGGCTCGCGCTCGCTGCCGATCGGCGGCCCGGCGCTGGCGGACGCGGCCGAGAAGACGATGGCCAAGGCGCGCGCCATGGCCGCCCAGGCCCTGGACGCCGATCCGGACGAATTGACCTACGCCGCCGGGACGTTCACGGTGGCCGGCACCAACCGCTTCGTCACGCTGGGCGATCTGGCGCGCGAGCCGGGCGGGCTGTCGGGGGCCGGGTATTGGAAGCCGGCCGCGCCGACCTTCCCCAATGGCTGCCACATCTGCGAGGTCGAGATCGATCCCGAGACCGGCGAGACCGCGATCGCGCGCTACACCGTGGTCGATGATTTCGGCGTGGTGATGAACCCGCCGCTGCTGGCCGGGCAGGTGTATGGCGGAATCGCCCAGGGCATCGGACAGGCGCTGCACGAGCGCGTGGTCTACGACCGCCAGTCGGCGCAGCTTCTGTCGGGGACGCTGCTCGACTACGCCCTGCCGCGCGCCTCGGACCTGCCCGCCTTCGACTTCGCCACCGAGAACGTGCCCTGCGCCAGCAATCCGATGGGCGTCAAGGGAGCCGGCGAGGCCGGCGCGATCGGCGCCTGCCCCGCCGTCATCAACGCCGTGCTGGACGCGCTGGCGCCCGTGGGCGTCCGCCACATCGACATGCCCGCCACGCCGATGCGCGTGTGGCGGGCGATCCTCGACGCGAAAGGGAATACTGAATGAACCGCGAACAATTGCTCGACGAGGTCGTCCGGCTGGCCCGCGAGGCCGGGGAAGCGATCCTCGAAATCTATCGCGGCGACATCGCGGTGCGCGCCAAGGAGGATTCCTCGCCCGTCACCCTGGCCGACGAGCGCGCCGAGGCGCTGATCCTGGCCGGGCTGGCCGAACTGACCCCCGACATCCCGGTGATCGCCGAGGAGTTGGCCGCCGCCGGCAATCTTCCCGACCTGACCGCCGGCCGCCCCTTCTGGCTGGTCGACCCGCTGGACGGCACCAAGGAATTCATCAAGCGCAATGGCGAGTTCACCGTCAACGTGGCGCTGATCGAGAACGGCGAGCCGGTGCTGGGCGTCGTCCTGGCCCCCGCGATCGGCCGCCTGTTCGCGGCCCGCGGTCCCGGCACCGCCTTCGCCCAGGAAGGTGACGAGCCGCGCCGCCCGATCGTCACCCGCGCCGCGCCCGAGGGCGGGCTGACCGTGGTGTCGAGCCGCTCGCACGCCAACGACCAGTTGTTGACCGACTTCCTGGCCGGGCGGCCGGTGGGGGCGCGGGCCAGCGCCGGCAGCTCGCTGAAATTCTGCCTGGTGGCGGCCGGCGAGGCCGATCTCTACCCCCGCTTCGGCCGCACCATGGAATGGGACATCGCGGCGGGACACGCGGTCCTGCGCGCCGCCGGCGGCGAGGTGGTGACCGTAGACGGGAAACCTATGCGCTATGGCAAGGCCGGCTTCGAAAACCCCCATTTCATCGCGCTTTCCAGTCGCAGTCTGGAACAACTTTAGGAAGTGCCGAAGCGAAATCCCCGCTTGACCTTCGTCCGGATTTGGAGATACTATTGTCTCGTGGTAAGGAACTACCTTATCCACGCTTCAGCCGCCGTAATGCATTTACGGTGACTTGGTAAGGGCCGCGCGCCATGCAACGCGACCCGATTTCCAGGTAAAGCGAAAGGGCCGTCGCAATGCCGACGGCCCTTTGATTTCCAGGGCCGACGCCGACCGACACGCCGGCCCCCCTTTGAACCCCATATCCCGACGTTCCGAATCCCGTCATACCCGCGAAAGCGGGTATCCAGATGATCGTGGCGCTCTTATACGGGCAAGCCAATGAACCGACCCGTCGGCGGACCAGAAGAAAAGGTTCACCACCAAGGACACCAAGGACACCAAGAGACCGGCGCCGTACGGGCGAATCGCCCCCTTGGTGTCCTTGGTGTACTTG
>JADGAL010000084.1 GCA_015232025.1 Alphaproteobacteria bacterium | reverse complement strand
CCGTTCCGACTGTTGGCGGCGGTCTCGCCCACCGATCCCCTGCCGTGGACCTGGCTGGAGGGACTGTGCCGCGCCCAGTCGCGAATTCCCGAAGCGGACCGGGCGATGGCCCGCGAGCGGGAGTTGCGCGGACCCGGCGAGCGTCCACCCCGCCGCAGCGTGGTGATCCCGGTGCTCGACTACTCGCCCGGCTCGCCGTTCGATATCCGAAGCCTGCTCGACGATCTCGCCGATTTCGACGGCGAGGTGATCGTGGTGTTCAACGACGAGGCCATGTTCCAAGACCTCGGCGCGCATCCGCGGATCGACAAATTCGCCCACAACCGCCACAATGTCGGCGTGGCGCGGGCCTGGAACATCGGCATCAACCACGCCGAGGGCGAGGTGGTGTTCGTGCTGAACGCCGATCTGCATATCCTGCCCGGCACGCTGGCGCGGCTTGAGCGATATCTGTTCGAGTTGCCCGACGCGGTGATGGTGGCGCCCGGCGGCGACCGCGTCGAGGCGGCCCGGTTCCACGCCACCGCCCGCTGGTCGCCCGGCGCCTTCGCCGAGCCGGTCGAGGTGGATCGCGTCCACGGCTTCCTGTTCGCCCTGCACGCCCAGCGCTTCCACGACGCCGGGCTGTGCTTCGACCCCCGCATGTCGCCCTATTTCCACGAGGAGACCGACATCGGCCTGAAAGCCCGCGCCGCCGGCCTGAAGACCTGGGCGGTGCCGGTCACCGGCTTCGAGCATGTGTGGGGAATCACGCGCGCCGACCGCAAGATCACCTATTTCGGCCGCCCGGTGGACCGCGCGACCATGCTGGTCAAGAACGGGCTGATCCTGCGCGAGCGGGTGCGGCGGACGGGGAAGTAAGGCTTACAGGTACCGCCACTCAAGATAGAACATGGCGATCACGATGGTGACCAGCATGACCGGGAAGGCGACCTTCATATAGGGGATGAAGCGCACCGGGTGGCCGGCGCGTTCGGCAAGGCCGGCGACCGTCAGGTTGGCCGAGGCGCCGATCAGGGTGCCGTTGCCGCCCAGGCAGGCGCCCAGCGACAGCGACCACCACAAGGGTTCCAGGGCGTCCGGCCCGCCGAAGGTGGGACCCATCGCCTTGATCAGCGGGATCATGGTGGCGACGAAGGGAATGTTGTCGACCACCGCGGAAAGGATGGCCGAGACCCACAGGATGGCGATGGCGGTCACCGCCATGTCGCCGCCGGTGGCCTGGACCAGCTTCTCGGCCATCAGTTTCAGCAGACCGGCATGTTCGACGCCGGCCACCACCACGAAAAGGCCGACGAAGAAGAAGATCGTCACCCACTCGACTTCGCAGAAAATCTGGTGAACCTCGTGCGATTGCGTCTCGGCCGGCTTGCCCAGCACATGCGCCAGCATCAGCAGCGCGGCGCCGAACATCGCGATGGTGCCCGGTTCGAGGTGCAGGTGGCGCGCGGTGACGAAGGCCAGGATGACCAAGCCGAGCACGAACAGCGACTGCTTCAGCAGCAAGGTGTCGGTGATCGCCTCGCGCTCGTCGAAGTTCATGACGCGGGCGCGCGCCTCGGGCGTGGCATGCAGGCGGCGACCCCACAAGAGGTGGAATATCACCAGCACGACCGCCTGAATGACGATGATGACCGGCGCCAGATTGAAGACGAAGGCGTTGAACGACAGGCCGGTGGCCGAGCCGATCAGGATGTTCGGCGGGTCGCCGATCAGCGTCGCGGTGCCACCGACATTCGAGGCGAAGATCATCGCCACCAGGAACGGCCAGGGCTTGACCTTCAACTCGTCGGTGATGACCAGGGTGACCGGCACCATCAGAAGTACCGTGGTCACGTTGTCCAGAAAGGCCGAAAACACCGCCGTGACGATTTGCAGCATGAACAGGATGCCGGCCGGGCTGGCCTTGACCTTCTTGGCCGACCAGATGGCGACATATTGAAACATCCCGCATTTGCGCGTGATGGCGACGATGATCATCATGCCCGTCAACAGGGCCAGCGTATTGAAGTCGATACCGGCGACGGCGGCTTCCTGGTTCAGCACGCCGATCAGGATCATCAGCCCGGCGCCCAGCAGGGCCACGATGGCTCGATTGACCTTTTCGCTCATGATCGCCGCGTAGGTGGCGATCAGCATCAACGTGGCGACCCACATGGGATTCAAGCCGAACAGCACGTTCGGAACCCATGCCGCTGTTGCGCCGTGCATTCGCCGTCTCCTCGATGCAACGCCCGCAGGGAACGCGGAGTTTGTAACCTTCGTCAATCTCCTACATACTTCGGTTGGATATGACAATACTAATGTTCGGCGAGGGGGCAACGTATATGTGTTGTATATGCCTCATCGCTTCCGAGCCATGATGGCGCCTTCTACTTCCCTGCGTCATCTCTGGGCGCTGCTTTCCGTGCTCGCGGCCACCGGGGTGGCCGTGTTGACCGGGCCGTACCTCAACCCGACCGACAAGATGCTGATCTATCTTGTCGCGGTGCTGTGGTCGGCGTTGCGCTTCGGCTTGCGGCCGGCGCTGCTGGCCGCCGTGACGGCGATCCTGGCGCATAATTTCCTGTTCTTCGAGCCGCGGTTCGCCTTCGGCTTGCATTCCGCCTCGGACGCGGTGGCCTTCGGGGTGTTCGCGACCACCGCCTTCGTGACCAGCGGCCTGGTGGCCCGCGCCCACGACGAGGCCGAACGCTCGCGGGCGCGCGAACTGGAGTTGGCGATCCTTTACCGCACGGGAGAGGAGATCGCCTCGTCGACCGGCCTGGGGGATTTGGTGGCCAAGGCCGAGCGTCGCCTGGGCCAGGTGCTGGGCGCCCCGGTCCGCGTCATCGCCGATTCGGGCGGCGAGGGATTTCCCCTGTGCACCGCCAATGGCCGGGTCGGCGCGCTGCTCGTCGAAGGCGACGCCGTGTCACGCATCGACGAGGGCCTGCTGCACGCCCTGGCGCGCCAGATCGCGGTGGCCATCGAGCGCGAGCGCCTGCGCCACGAGATGGAGGAGGCGACGGTGCGGGTGCGCACCGAACGGACGCGTTCGGCGCTGCTGTCCTCGGTGGCGCATGATTTCCGAACGCCGCTGGGCTCGGTGGTGGGGGCGTCGTCGAGCCTCTTGTCGCGCGAGGCGAGCTTCACCGACGAGGCGCGCCGCCGGCTGTTGCAGACCATCTTGGAGTCCGCCCAGCGGCTGGACCGCTATGTCGGCAACATCCTCGACCTGACCCGCATCGAAAGCGGCGCGGTCGAACCGCGCCCGGATTGGGTCGACGTCGAGGATTTGGTCGGGGCGGCCCTTGACGCGGTCGATCCGGTGCTCGATGGCCATCGGCTGGTGGTCCGGCTCGAACCGGATTTGCCGCCCCTGCGGGTCGACTTCGTGATGATCGAACGGGTTCTGGTCAATCTTTTGGAAAACGCCGCCCGCTTCGGCCGCCGCGACGGGTTGATCGAGGTGGCGGCGGCCGCCGGCCCCGATACCCTCGTCCTCGACGTGTTCGACGAGGGGCCTTTGGTGCCCGAGGACGAATGCGAGCGGCTGTTCCTCGCCTTCTACCGGGCCAGCCGCGAATACCGCGACGGCGCCGGTTTGGGGCTGTCGATCTGTCGCGCCTTCATGGCGGCCAGCGGCGGCGCGATCGAGGCGCGTCCCCGGCCGCGGCGGGGCGGCATGTCCTTCGTGCTCACCTTTCCGCTCGCCGAGCGGGTTCCGAATCTGGAGGGGTTGGATGAGTGACCGTCACTGCGTCGTCGTGGTGGAGGACGATCCCCAGATGATGCGTTTTCTCGAGACCGGACTCGACGCGCATGGCTACTTGGTGCATGCCGCCGGCACGGGGCGCGAGGGGCTGGCCGCGATCACCCGCGAATCGCCCGATGTGGTGGTGGTCGATCTCGGCCTGCCCGACATGGACGGCTCGGAACTGGTCGCCCGGGTGCGCGAATGGTCGCGAGTGCCCGTGATCGTTCTGTCGGTGCGGGATGGAGCGGGCTCGAAGATCGCGGTGCTCGACCTTGGCGCCGACGATTACGTCACGAAGCCATTCGACATGGGCGAATTGCTGGCCCGCATCCGGGCCGCGCTGCGCAACCGCATTCAAAGTGGCGGAGCGGCGCCGCTGTTCCGCTCGGGCGACATCGAGGTCGATCTGGTGCGCCGGCTGGTCCGTCGTCGCGGCGAGGAGGTGCGCGTGTCGCCGCGCGAATACGATCTGCTGAAGGCGTTGGTCTCGCATGCCGGCATGGTGGTCACCCACCAAATGTTGCTCGATGCGATCTGGGGCGAGCGGCAGGCCGACTACATCAACTATCTGCGCATCTTCATCGGCCGGCTGCGCCACAAGCTGGAAGGCGATCCCTCGCGTCCCCGCCTGATCACCACCGAGCCCGGCGTCGGCTATCGACTGCGCATCCTGTCGGAGTAAAAAAAAGGGCAGGCCAAGGCCCGCCCCAAGGGAAACGGATAAGAAGACGAGTGGACCCTATCCGCTCGGCATGTATAATCGCAAGGCTGTTGCGAGTATGAAAAAATATACGGCACATATACAGGTCGTGTCGCGGTCTCCACTTCATGTCCACGGCTTTCCCACATGAAAACCGCCATTATCACCGACATTCACGCAAATCGCGAGGCGTTCGAGGCTTGTCTCGCCCATGCCGAGGGGCGGGTCGACGGCTACGCCATCCTGGGTGATCTGGTCGGCTATGGCGCCGATCCCGGCTGGGTGGTCGACCGGGTCGCCGGGTTGGCGGCGGATGGCGCGCCGGTGGTGCGGGGCAATCACGACCTGGGTGTGGTCGAAGGCGCCGAGCCGCGCATGAACCCCGACGCGCGCCAGGTGGTCGAATGGACGCGCGGTCGACTCGACGCGGCGCAACTGGCCTTCCTGGCCGGTCTGCCGCTGGAGATCGTGGCGGGCGACTACCACTTCGTCCATGCCAGTCCGCGGGCGCCGCGCGCCTGGGAATACGTCAACGGCATCCGCGAGGCCGAGCGCGCCATGGCGGCCGCCAAGGCGCGCATCACCGTGTGCGGCCACGTCCACCAGCCGGCGCTCTACCATGTCGGGCCGGCCAATCGCGTGGTGCGCTTCGAGCCCAGCCTCGACACGCCGATCCCCCTGCGCGGCCCGCGCGCCTGGCTGGTCGTGCCGGGTTCGGCCGGCCAGCCGCGCGACGGCGATCAGGCGGCCTGTTACGCGGTGATCGACCAGGCGCTGGCGCGGGTGACCTTCCACCGCGTTCCCTACGACCACGAGACGGCGGCGGCCAAGATCCGCGCCGCCGGCCTGCCCGAGTCGCTGGCCCGACGCCTGACCGAGGGCGGGTGATGGCGCGCGCGCCGTTGCGACCCGGCGATTTGATCGACGGGTTCACCCTGATCGAGCGGGTTCATCGCGGCAACATGTCGTCGCTGTGGCGGGTCGGCCGCGACGATCTCGATTTGCCGCTGGTGATGAAGGTCCCGCGGCTCGGTTACGGCGACGACCCGACCGGCATCGTCGGTTTCGAGGTCGAGGCGATGATCATGCCCACCCTGTCGGGGCCGCATGTGCCGCGATTCGTGGCCGCCGGGGATTTCGAGACGCTGCCCTATCTGGTCACCGAATGGATCGACGGCGGCGCGCTCCACGAGCGGTTGGGTCCGCTTCCCCTGCCGCCCGAGGAGGTGGCCGCGCTGGGTGCCAGGATCGCCACGGCGCTGCACGATCTCCACCTCCAGCACGTCATCCATCTCGACCTCAAACCCAACAACGTGATGTTCCGCGAAAGCGGCGAGGCGGTGCTGATCGATTTCGGCCTGTCACGCCATGATCGGCTGCCCGACCTGCTGGCCGAGGAATTCCGGCTGCCGATGGGGACGGCGGCCTACATGTCGCCCGAGCAGGTCCTCCAGGTGCGCAACGACCCGCGCAGCGATCTCTTCGCGCTGGGGGTGCTGCTTTACCACTTGGCGACCGGCGAGTTGCCGTTCGGCTCGCCCACCTCCCGCGGGGGGCTGCGCCGCCGCTTGTGGAAGGACCCGCTGCCGCCGCGCTGGGCCAAGCCCGAATTCCCGCCCTGGCTCCAGGAGGTGATCCTGTGCTGCCTCGAGGTCGATCCGCGAGACCGCTTCCCCACGGCGGCGCGGGTCGCCTTTTTGCTGCAAAATCCCGATCAGGTGCCGCTCACCCGCCGGGCCGCCTTTCAAGAGCATGACGGCATCGTCGACGTGTTCCGCCGCTGGCTGCGTTCGCTGGGGTCCGAGCCGGTGTTGAGGCACTCGCTGTCGGACCACCTGTCGCAGGCGCCCTTCGTGGTCGCCGCCGTCGACACTCGCCACGGCGGGCCGCTCGCCGAGGCGCAGAGGGCGACCGTCCGGCGTCTGCTCGACGCCACGCCGGGGGCCAGGCTGGGCTGCTTGGCGGTGATGAAGACCTCGCGGCTCGGCATGGACATCAATGTCGACAAGCAGGGCAACAACTTGCACGTCAAGGCGCTGGTCGAGTTGAAGCACTGGGCGCGCCCGATGGCGCTGCCGGCCGAGCGGGTGACCTTCCACGCCCTCGAGGCGCCCGACCCGGCGACGGCCATCCTGGATTTCGCCCGCGCCAACCAGGTCGATCATCTGGTGGTCGGGGCGCGCGGGCAATCGCGGCTGCGCCAATATCTGGGCAGCGTCTCGGCTCAGATCGTGGCGAATGCTCCCTGCACGGTGACGGTCGTCAGGGCAAGCGAAGCGGGAGGTAGGGACAATATAGCGTGAATATATATGCCGCATATATGGGTGCGGCATCAACCATATATGGCCCATCTCATTGACACGACCTTGCGTCCCCGTAATGATTTACTGAGGTGGCATTGCCGCCGAAAAGAAAATTATCCGAGCTGGCTCAACCAGCCGGACAACGTCACGGGAGACAGGAGTGTCCAATATGGCTCACATCAAGGCGCCGCCCGCCGCGCCGATGACCAAAGAGGAACGGCAGGTGATTTTCGCCTCGTCGCTCGGCACCGTTTTCGAGTGGTACGATTTCTATCTCTACGGCAGCCTCGCGGCGGTCATCTCAAAGCAGTTTTTTAGCGGCGTCAACGAAACGGCCGCGTTCATCTTCGCCCTGATGGCCTTCGCCGCCGGCTTCGCCGTCCGCCCCTTCGGCGCGATCATCTTCGGTCGCCTGGGCGATCTGGTGGGGCGCAAATACACCTTCCTCGTCACCATCCTGATCATGGGCGTGTCGACCTTCATCGTCGGCGTCCTGCCCAACTACGCCACGATCGGCATCGCCGCTCCGATCATCCTGATCGTGTTGCGCCTGTTGCAGGGTTTGGCGCTGGGCGGCGAGTATGGCGGGGCCGCGACCTACGTCGCCGAGCATGCGCCGCATGGCAAACGCGGCTCGTACACCTCGTGGATTCAGACCACCGCGACGATCGGTCTGTTCATGTCGCTGCTGGTGATCCTGGGGTGCCGCACGGCGCTCACCCCGGCGCAGTTCGACGAGTGGGGCTGGCGCATTCCGTTCCTGGTCTCGATCCTGCTGCTGGCCATCTCGGTGTGGATCCGGCTCAAGCTGCACGAAAGCCCGATATTCACCAAGATGAAGGAGGAGGGCAAGACCTCGAAGGCGCCGTTGACCGAAAGCTTCGGTCGCTGGGGCAACCTCAAGATCGTCCTTCTGGCGTTGTTCGGCGGAACCGCCGGCCAAGCGGTGGTCTGGTATACCGGCCAGTTCTACGCGCTGTTCTTCCTGACCCAGACGCTGAAGGTCGACTCGCAGACCGCCAACCTGTTGATCGCCGCGTCGCTGGTGATCGGCACGGGGGGCTTCGTCCTGTTCGGCTGGCTGTCGGACAAGATTGGCCGCAAGCCGATCATCATGGCCGGCTGCCTGCTCGCCTGCCTGACCTACTTCCCGCTGTTCAAGGCGATCACCCATTACGCCAATCCGGCGCTCGAAACCGCCATGGCGACCTCGCCCGCCGTGGTGATCGCCGACCCGTCCGAATGTTCGTTCCAGTTCAATCCGGTCGGCACCGCCAAGTTCACCAGTTCGTGCGACATCGCCAAGAGCGCCCTGGTCAAGTCCAGCGTGCCCTATTCCAACGTGGCGGCCCCGGCCGGCACCGTGGCGATGATCAAGATCGGCAGCGTCGAAATCCCCGCTTACGACGGCAAGGGAGCCGACGCGAAGGAAAAGGGAGCGGCCTTCACCAAGGCTTTGCCCGAGGCGCTGAAGACGGCGGGCTATCCCGCCAAAGCCGATCCGGCGTCGATCGACCATGTCATGATCGTGGTTCTTCTCACGGTCCTGGTGATCTATGTCACGATGGTCTACGGACCAATCGCGGCGATGTTGGTCGAGATGTTCCCGACCCGCATCCGCTACACCTCGCTGTCCTTGCCGTACCACATCGGCAACGGCTGGTTCGGCGGCTTCCTGCCGACCACCGCCTTCGCCATCGTGGCGGCGACGGGCGACATCTATTCCGGCCTTTGGTATCCGATCGCCATCGCCGGTATGACGTTGGTCATCGGCACGCTGTTCCTGCGTGAAACCAAGGACGTCGACATCTACGCCGACTGATCCGACAGGCCCCGTCCTTCCAAGGGGCGGGGCCTGTCCCTTTTTTCGAATTCACGCCGATCAGGTGGCCGAGGCGAGGGCGACGATGGCCTGGGCGGCCTGGTCGAAATCCTCGAAATCGCCGCCCCCCTTGGCCCCCGAGCCGCAGCCGCAGCCGGCTTGGGCGGGGAACCATAGCGAGGTCCAGGCGCCGGGCAGGTATTCGATCACCTCGAAGCGGCCGCGCGGGTCGCTGGCCGACCAGCAGTCGGCTTGAAGGGTCCAGGTCAGACCGGCAGAGGATCGCGTCGTCGTCGGTTCCATCGGCGACCACTATGGCGCGAGCGCGGCGAAAGAGTCAATTCCGGCGCCCCGTCCTGGACAAAGCGCGCCGCCGTTGCGATCCTCCAACCGAAGAGGAAATCCGGAAGGGCGCCATGGGCAGCACGATTTACGACTATGACCTCGTCACGATCGGCGCCGGCTCGGGCGGGGTGCGCGCCTCGCGGCTGGCGGCGGGGTACGGCGCGCGGGTCGCGGTGATCGAGGAAAGCCGCGTCGGCGGCACCTGCGTGATCCGCGGCTGCGTGCCCAAGAAGCTGCTGGTCTACGGCGCCCATTTCGCCGAGGACTTCGCCGACGCGTCGGGCTATGGCTGGACCGTGGGCCAGGCGCAGTTCGATTGGGGCCGGCTGATCGACAACAAGGACGCCGAGATCGACCGCCTGGAAAGCGTCTATGGCCGCATCCTGCGCGAGGCCGGCTGCGAGGTGATCGACGGTCGCGCCCGCTTGGCCGACCCCCACACGGTCGAGGTGGACGGCCGCGTCCTGACCGCCGAGCGCATCCTGATCGCCACCGGCGGGCGGCCCCACATGCCGGCCATCCCCGGCATCGAGCACGCCATAAGCTCGAACGAGGCGCTGGGCCTCGCCAAGCTGCCCTCGAAGATGGCGATCGTCGGCGGCGGCTACATCGCCGTCGAGTTCGCCGGCATCTTCCGCGCGCTGGGGGCGCGGGTCACCCTGATCCTGCGCGGCGACACGGTGCTGCGCGGCTTCGACCAGGATGTGCGCACCGCGCTGGCCGGCGAGATGGTGCGCAAGGGCATCGATCTGCGCTGCGAGTCGATCGTGCGCGGCATCGAGAAATGCGAGGGCGGAGTCAGCCTGCGTCTGGCCGGCGGCGATCTGCTCGAAGTCGACACGGTGCTTTACGCCACCGGCCGGGTGCCCAACACCGAAGGCATCGGCTTGGCCGAGGCGGGGGTGGCGCTCGACGCCAAGGGCGCCGTGGTGGTCGACGAATGGGCGCGGACTTCGGTCCCCCACATCCACGCGGTGGGCGACGTCACCGACCGCATCAATCTGACGCCGGTGGCGCTCAACGAGGGGCGCTGCTTCGCCGAGACGGTCTACAACGCCAACCCGATGCGCATGGATTACGAGAACGTGCCCTCGGCGGTGTTCTCGAACCCGCCGATCGGCAGCGTCGGCCTGACCGAGGCGCAGGCCCGCGCCCGTCACGGCAAGCTGGACGTCTATGTCAGCCGGTTCAAGCCGATGCGCCACACCCTGTCGAAGCGCGATGAGCGCAGCCTGATGAAGCTGATCGTCGAGCGGGCCGGCCAGCGCGTGGTCGGCTGCCACATGGTCGGCCCCGACGCGCCCGAGATCGTCCAGGGCTTCGCGGTGGCCCTGAAATGCGGCGCCACCAAACAACAATTCGACGCCACGGTCGGCATCCATCCCACCGCCGCCGAGGAGTTCGTCACCATGCGCGACGCCCTGCCGGACCCCGAGTGACCATGCTCGATTATCACGGCCCGGTCTATCGTCCGCCCTCCGAAGGCGACAACCTGATCATCCAGGCGACGCTGGGGTGCAGCTTCGATCACTGCACCTTCTGCTCGATGTATGACGGCAAGCCCTTCGTGGCGCGGCCGCGCGACGCGGTGTTCGCCCATATCGCGGCGGCCCGCGCCGAATGGCCCCAGGCGCATCGGGTGTTTCTGGCCGATGGCGACGCCATGACCCTGCCGACCGCCGATCTGATCGCCATCCTCGACCGGCTGGCGGACAGCTTTCCCGCCCTTCAGCGGGTGGCGTCCTACGCCACGCCGGTCAACCTGCTGCGCAAATCGCCCGAGGAACTGGCCGCGTTGAAGGCCCGCAAGCTGTCGCTGGTCTATCTGGGCATCGAGTCCGGCGCCGACCGCGTGCTGCGCCGGGTCGCCAAGGGCTCGTCGCGGCGCAATGTCGGGCTGGCCCTGACCAAGGCGCGGGCCGCCGGCATGAAGGTGTCGGCCACCGTGATCCTCGGCCTGGGCGGCCGGGCGCATTGGCGCGAGCACATCGACGAGACGGCGGCCCTGGTCAACGAGGCGCCGCCCAATTTCCTGTCGACCCTGCAATTGACCCTGGAGCCCGACGCGGTGGCCCGCTTCCTGGCCCGCTGGGAGGGCGAATTCCAGCCCCAGGACGACGCGGCGATCCTGGCCGAGCAACACCGCCTGTTGGCCGCCCTCGACCCGCCCGCCCCGGTGATCTTCCGGTCGAACCACGCCTCCAACTGCCTGCCCCTGGCCGGCACCCTGCCCAAGGACAAGCCCCGCCTGCTGGCCCAACTCGACGAGGCCCTGGCCGGCGCGCGACCGCTCCGGCCGCGCTTCCTGCGCGGGCTTTGAAAGCGAAGTGGGTGTTGTGGGATTAACGCTATCCCACGATTCCACCCACGCCTCCACCGCCTCGGCAGGGAGCCCGCTTTCCTTGGCTCGTCACCCCCGCGAAAAGCGGGGGTCCATATCTGGGTGGGGCGATGGAGTGATCCGCTAAATATAGATGCGGCGGCGCAATGGATTCCCGCTTTCGCGGGAATGACGAAGAAAAGATGGCGATTTTGAAGCCGCAGGAACCCTGGGGAACCTGCGGCTTCTCCTTTATCCGCTACGACAGAAGCTTGTTCCACCAGCCTTTGCGGCGGGGGCCTTCCTCGTCGGGCTTGGCGTCGGCCACGATCACCGCCGGCTTGGGCGGCTCGGCCTCGGCCTCGACCGCGATGGTCTCGGCCACCGGCTCGGCGGGCGCCGCGTCCTTGCGGGTGCGGCGGCGGGCCGGCTTGGCGGCGGGCTC
>JADGAL010000083.1 GCA_015232025.1 Alphaproteobacteria bacterium | reverse complement strand
GCGCCGCCCGCACATTGCCCCCCGCCATGCGCATGGCGAAGCCGAAGGTGGTGCGATAGACCAGGACATAGGCGCCGACGCAGGCCAGCAGCCCGAACACCAGCCCCCAATGGATGTCGGTGCCGGGAATGGCGCCGATCATGTAATCGTCGGCCAGCGCCTCGGTCGAGGGCTTGTTCAGGCTGGCGGGATCGCGCAACGGCCCCTCGACCATCTGATTGAGCAAGGCGATGCCGATATAGACCAGCAGCAGGCTGGAGATGGTCTCGCTGACCCCCCGCCAGTGGCGCAAGGCGCCGGTCGCGCCGATCCACGCCGCGCCGGCCGCCATGCCGGCCAGCGCCATGGCGGCCTGGGTCGGCAGGGGGGCGAGCCCGGCATGCATCAGCGGCAGACCGATCATCATCGCGGCCAGGGCGCCGATCACCAGCGCGCCCTCGGCCCCGATCACCACCATGCCCATCTGGGCGGGCAGCGCCGTGCACAGGCCGGTGAGCAACAGCGGCGCGGCCCGCTGAAGGGTGTTTTGCCACGAGAACCACGTCCCGAAGGCGCCCTTCAGCATCAGGCCGTAAACCTCGATCGGGTTGACGCCGAGCGAGGCGACGAAGGCGCCGAACAGGACGACGCTGACCGCCACGGCCCCGACCGGCGCGCCAGAATCCGCTGGCCATCATTCCGATGGGAATCCTGATGGGCGGCATCGGCGCCAGCGGCGGCCTGTTGCAACGCCGCCTGGACCTGCCCGACGCGACCATCCTGGTGTTGCAAGGCATCCTGTTCGTCGTGTTGATCGCCAGCGAAACCTACGCCGGGAGGAAGCGCCATGGATGAGATGGCCCTGGGATGGTGGGGTGTGCCGCTGGCCGTGCTGGCCGGGGCGATCCGCGTCTCGACGCCCTTCCTGTTCGTCAGCCTGGGCGAATGCCTGACCGAGACCGGCGGACGGGTCAATCTGGGCCTGGAAGGCACCCTGGTGATGGGCGCGATGAGCGGCTTCGGCGTCGCCTATCTGACCGGCTCGCCGTGGCTGGGGGTTCTGGTGGCCGGGCTGGTCGGGGCCATGCTGGGCGCGGTTCACGCCGCGTTGTGCGCGCTGCCGCGGGTCAACGACATCGCGCTGGGCATCGCCATGCTGATGCTGGGAACCGGGCTGGCCTTCTTCCTGGGCAAGCCGCTGATCCAGCCCGAGGCGCCGCCCTTGCCGGCGCTCGATCTCGGCTGGTGGAGCGACACCGAGCAAATCCGCTCGGCGCTGCGCGTCAACGCGCTGTTCTTCGTCGGCGCGCTGCTGGCGCCCGTGCTGCTGTGGGCGTTGCGCAACACCCGCTGGGGCCTGATCCTGCGCATGGTGGGCGACAGCGCCGAGACGGCGCGCGCCATCGGCCACTCGCCCGACCGGGTGCGCCTTTACGCCACGGCGGCCGGCGGCTTCCTGGCGGGTGTCGGCGGCTCGTTCCTGTCCCTGTCCTATCCCGGCAGTTGGAACGAGGGCTTGTCGAGCGGGCAGGGGATCACGGCGGTCGCCCTGGTGATCTTCGCCCGCTGGAATCCGCTGAAATGCTTTTGGGCGTCGCTGCTGTTCGGCGGGGCCAGCGCGCTGGGGCCGGCCTTGCAGTCGGTCGGCGTGACCCAGGGCTATCATTTGCTCAACGCGGCGCCCTACGTCCTGACGCTGGCGATCATGGTGATGACCTCGACGGCGCGCGGCAAGATGGCCGGCGCGCCCGGCGAGTTGAGCGTTTCGCGATGAGGGAGACGAGACGATGATTTCCGCCAATCCCTATCCCTGGCCGTTCGACGGCGATTTGCGGCCGGCCAACACGGCGCTGATCGTCATCGACATGCAGACCGATTTCTGCGGCGTGGGCGGCTATGTCGACAAGATGGGCTACGATTTGTCGCTGACCCGCGCGCCGATCCAGCCGATCGCCCGCGTGCTGGCCGCGATGCGGGCCAAGGGCCATCACATCCTCCACACCCGCGAGGGTCACCGCCCCGATCTGTCGGACCTGCCCGACAACAAGCGCTGGCGCTCGCGGCGGATCGGGGCCGGCATCGGCGACCCCGGCCCGTGCGGCCGCATCCTGGTGCGCGGCGAGCCGGGCTGGGAGATCATCCCCGAACTGGCGCCGCTGGCCGGCGAGCCGATCATCGACAAGCCCGGCAAGGGCTCGTTCTGCGCCACCGACCTTGAGCTGATCCTGCGCGCGCGGGGCATCCGCAACCTGGTGCTGACCGGGATCACCACCGACGTCTGCGTCCACACCACGATGCGCGAGGCCAATGACCGCGGCTTCGAATGCCTGCTGCTGGAGGATTGCTGCGGCGCCACCGACCGGGCCAACCACGACCACGCGATCAAGATGGTGACCATGCAGGGCGGAGTGTTCGGCGCGGTGGCCACGTCCGCGACCTTCCTCGAAGGGCTGCCATGACCGTCCAGCGCCAGGACGGGGGCGCCATCGGCATCGAGGTGGTCGCCATGACCAAGCGCTTCGGCGACATGGTCGCCCTGGACGCCGTCGATCTGCGGGTGCGGCCGGGCGCCGTCCACGCGCTGCTGGGCGAGAACGGCGCGGGCAAATCCACCTTGGTCAAATGCGTCATGGGCTTTTACCGCTGCGACGAGGGCGGCGTGATCGTCGAGGGGCACGAGGTCTCGCTCGACAATCCCAAGGCGGCGCACGCCCTGGGCATCGGCATGGTCTACCAGCACTTCACCCTGGTCCCCAGCATGACCGTGCTGGAAAATCTGGTGATGTCGCGATCCGACGTGCCGGCGGTGGTCGATTGGGCGGCCGAGCGCCGCCGGGTGGCCGCCTTCATGGCCGAGATGCCGTTCTCGGTGCCGCTCGACCGGCCAGCCTCGCGATTGGCGGCCGGCGAGAAGCAAAAGGTCGAAATCCTCAAGCAGCTTTATCTGCGCAGCCGCTTTCTGATCCTCGACGAGCCGACCTCGGTGCTGACGCCGCAAGAGGCCGACGAGATGCTGGGCCTGCTGCGCGGCATGGCCCAGGCCAAGCGCCTGACCGTGCTGATCATCACCCACAAATTCCGCGAGGTTCTGGCCTTCGCCGACGACGTCTCGGTTCTGCGCCAGGGCCGGCTGGTCGGCGGCGGCCGGGTCGCCGAGCTTGGCGTCGACGCGATGGCCCGCATGATGATCGGCGACGACAAGGCGGCGTCGGCGGCCATCCCCCGCGCCGACCTCGCGCCGGGACCAACGGCGCTCGACATCCGCGGCTTGCGGGCCGAGGGACTGGACGAGGTGTCCCTCTCGGTGCGTGGCGGCGAGATCGTCGGCATCGCCGGGGTGTCGGGCAATGGGCAAAGCGAATTGGTCGAGGTGCTGTCCGGCCAGTCGCCGGCCACCGGCGGCGAGATCCGCGTGTTCGACCAGCCCTATGGCGCCACCCGCCGCGAGATGCTGCGCCACAAGGTCGGCCTGCTGCCCGAGGAGCCCCTGCGCAACGCCTGCGTGGGCACGATGAGCGTGGCCGAGAACATGGCCTTCCGATCCTTCGACGACAAGGGCTGGTGGCTCGACCGCGACCGCATCGCCCGAGCGGCGCGCGGCTTGATCGAGCGCTACCGGGTGAAGACCGCCTCGCCCGACGCGCCGATCGCCAGCCTGTCGGGCGGCAACGTCCAGCGCGCCGTGCTGGCCCGCGAATTGTGCGGCGACGTGGCCATCCTGATCGTGGCCAACCCGGTGTTCGGCCTGGATTTCGCGGCCGTGGCCGATATCCACGGCCAGATCGTCGAGGCGCGCAATCGCGGCGTCGCCACCTTGCTGGTCAGCGAGGACCTTGACGAATTGCTGGAACTGGCCGACCGCATCCTGGTGATGTCCAACGGCCGCATCGTCCACGAGACCCACCGCGACCAGGCCGACCGCACCACCATCGGCCGCCGCATGGCGGGACACTGACATGGCGGTGATCCTCGACGCCAAGCCGTGCGCGTTCTCGTTCGATCCGGCGAGCACCGCCCTGATCGTCATCGACATGCAGCGCGATTTCCTGGAGCCGGGCGGCTTCGGCGCGGCCTTGGGCAACGACGTGTCGCGGCTGGCGCCCGCCATCGCGCCGTGCCGCCTGCTGCTCGACGCCTTTCGGGCCAATGGTTTGACCATCATCCACACGCGCGAGGCGCACCGTCCCGATCTCGGCGACTGCCCGCCGGCCAAACGGCTGCGCGGCGACGCCCGCTTGCGGATCGGCGACGCAGGCCCGATGGGCCGCATCCTGGTGATCGGCGAGCCGGGGGTCGAAATCATCCCCGAACTGGCGCCGCTGCCCGGCGAGCGCGTCGTCGACAAGCCGGGCAAGGGGGCCTTCCACGCCACCGGGCTGGACGAGATGCTGCGGGCCGCGGGCATCCGCTCGCTGATCTTCGCCGGGGTGACCACCGAAGTCTGCGTGCAGACCAGCATGCGCGAGGCCAATGACCGCGGCTATGAATGCCTGCTGGCCGAAGACGCCACCGAAAGCTATTTCCCGGCCTTCAAGGCGGCGACCCTGGCGATGGTCACCGCGCAAGGCGGCATCGTCGGCTGGTCCGCTCCGACCCGCGCCGTGGTCGAGGCGTTCGACGCGACCAGAGTGTCCGGGTGCGTTCTATGAAACCTGGGATCATGTCGCCATCGACAAAATCGATGGCGGACCTGTAGCATCGCCTGGGCTACCGTCAATCGGCCGTCGGAACAGGGGGGCGGCGATGATCGAATCGCGGGGAGCACTCGAAAAGGGCCTCGATGCCCACCGCGCCGGCCGTCTGGGCGAGGCCGAGGACCATTATCTCGCGCTGCTCGCCGCCACGCCGGGGGACGATCAGGTGCTCAGGCTGCTTGGCCTGTTGCGGCAAGGCCAGGGGCGGTTGGGCGAGGCGGTCGCGCTTCTCGCCAGGGCGGCGGCCCGCTTGAATCTGCCCGTCGTGTTCGGCGATCTGGCGGCGGCCTTGAGCGCCGCCGGACTGGTGGCCGAGGCCGCCGAGACCTTCGGCCGCGCCCGGCCCGCGCCCGGCCCGAGGCACGGGGCGATCAAGGCGCTTCTGGACCAGGCCAGGGAACGCTATCAGGCCGGCCGGGCCGTCGAGGCGTTCGCGGCGTACCGGACGGCCTTGATCCTCGACCCCGGACCCGAGGCGGCCGAGGGCGTGGCGGCCTGCCTGCTGATCGAGGCGGGCAACGTCGCGACGGACCAGGCGATCGACCTTTGCCGAGTGGCGTCGCGCCTGCATCCGGTGGCGATCGCCCATTCGAAGCTCGGCTCGCTGCTGTACGCGACGCGGCCCTCCGAGGCGGCGCTGCACGCCGTGACGGCCTTCCGCCTCGATCCGACGATGAACCATCTGGAGATGGCCGCGACCATCCTGACCCGGCTGGTCACCAGCGGCCGCGCCATGCCGGACGGTTTGCCAGGGTACGTCTACGCGCTGGGCGAGGGAAACCATGCGCGCCAACAGGGCGATCCGCCCGGCGCCGAGGCGTGCTGGCGGCGGGCGGCGGCGCTTTGCCCGGAGCTGCCCTTCGCCCATGCGCGGCTGGGCCATCTGGCGTGGCTGGGCGGACGCCTGGACGAGGCCGACGCCCATCTGCGGCGGGCCGACCGCCACGGCCCCGCCCGTGAAAACGTGATGCGTCTCGGCGCGGCGTTCCTGGCCGGACTGGAGGCCGGGCCGCCGCCCGAACCCGCGCTGGAGGGACTCCTGGCCGAAACCGACGCGCCGCTGGTGGTCGTGTCGAGTTGCGACGGCGGTTATTTCGACCGCTACGGCCGGCGTTTCGCCGAGACGCTGGCCGCCACCGCCGGCATGCCCTTCCACCTGCACCTCCACCTGATCGGCGCCGATGGCGGGCGGGCCGAGGAATTGGCGCGCCGGGCCGGCGTGGCGTCGCTCTCGTGGACCACGCAACCCGACCAGGCGCGGGGCGCCGGTCGCGATCGAAGCACCTATTACGCCTGCCAGCGCTTCCTGGCGCTGCCGCGGTTGCTGCGCCACTACCAGCGGCCGGTGCTGCTGCTGGATATCGACCTCGTGGTGCTGCGGCCCCTGGCCCTGCTGCTCGAACGGGCCGGCGCGGCCGATGTGGCGGCGGTCGGCGGAACGCCCCTCCTCGAGCCGTGGAACCAGCTGTGGGCCGACGTCCTGCTGTTGCGGCCCACCCCGGCCACCTTGCGCTTCGTCGATCTGGTGGCCCGCTACATCGGCCATTTCCTCGACGAGGGATCGCCCCGCTGGTTTCTCGACCAACTCGCGCTGTTCGCGGCTTGGCGCTGGCTCGACGCGCGCGGCGCGCCCCTGGACGTGGCGTTGCTTCCCACCTCGATCCACCGCGACGATCTGCGAGACGGCGACGAGCGGATTCCCGACTGCCTGTTCTGGTCGTTCAGGGCCAGCGTGAAGGGCTGATCATCCGACCACGCCGCGCACCGCCCAGGCGGCGGCGGCGAAGCTGCGCGGGCCATCCGGGCGCCCGGCCAGGAAGGCGCGGGAGACGCGCTCCTTCAGATGGGCGCGGCGCTCGGTGGGCAGGGCCTCGATGAAGGCCGAGACCAGGCCGGGGCAGACGGCCAAGGTCTGCCAGCAATCCTCGAAATCCATGAATTCGATGCGGATCGCCAGCATGGCCTGCTCGACGCCGCACAGGCCGGCGTCCGACCACAGATCGGCCAACTCGTCCGGCCCGGCCAGCGGGGCGCGCAGCAAGGCCGTCCGCAAAGCCTCGCCCTCGGGCTCGACCACCACCGCCGCGGTGTCGGCGAACAGGCGCAGCCACGGCATGCCGCCGACGACGTCCCAGATGGTCGCCGCGACGATGCCGCCGGGCCGCGCCACCCGCGCCATCTCGGCCAGCGCGGCGCCGGGGGCGGGCAGGGAATCGAAGACGAGCTGCGACAGGCAGGCGTCGAACGCTCCCGCGTCCCACGGCAGCGCCGCCGCGTCGCCGACATGCAGCGAGGTGTTGGGCGCCGCGTTCGCCGCCGCCTGGGCGAGATAGGCGCTGGACACGTCGAGCCCCAGGATCTCGGCCTCGGGAAAGCGGGCGGCGGCGGTCAGCATCAGGCTGCCGGTGCCGCAGCCGACGTCCAGGATGCGGGCGCGCGGCGGCGTCTGGGCGAAGTCGAGGAACGACCGCGCCAGCCTGCGGCTCCACCGACCCATGCCGCGCTCGTAAAGAACCGCGTCGTTGCGTTTCGCCATGGGTCAGCCCAGCACGATGTCGCTCGACGCGACGCCGCCCGCGAACACCGCGAGCAGCCGGACCTCCGAGCCGTAGACCACGCCATCGCCATTGTCCGCGACATGGTAAAGGCCGGTCTGCGCGCCATCGGCGGCCAGCACCAGGCCTTGGGAGCCGCCGCGCTTGTTGACGCCCACCGCGCCCAGCGCGGCGCGGAAGCTGGCGAAGCCGGCATCGGCCAAGCCGCCGCCGGTGATCGTGGTCGCCAGGACGACCAACTCATCCTTCTTGAGGATGGCCTTGCCGGTCGAGCGGGCGACCGGGGCCAGCGCGCCGTCGCGGTTGCGGTCGGCCAGGGTCCGCAGGGCGCCGGTCAGGACGACCTGATCGGCGCCGACCGCGAAGCCGGTGATCACGTCGAATCCGCTGGTCGAGCCCACCGCGCCGCCGTCCGCCACATCGGCGAAGACGATCGCGTCGGCGCCGTTGTCGGCCAGCAGGGCGATGGTGTCGCCCGACGCGCCGCCGGCGAAGCGGATGGTTCCCGCCGCGACGGTCACCGCGTCGGCGGCCAGCCCGCCCGCCACGGCCTCGACCGACGACAGCGAGATGGTGTTGCCGCGGTTGCCCAGGGTCAGGGCGTCCTGGCCGGTCGAGCCGGCCACGCTTTCCAGCGCGGCGACCACCATGGTGCCGGCCGTCGCCATGGTCAGGGTGTCGTGGCCGGCGCCGCCGATCACCGTCTCCAGCCAGCCGCCATGCAGGGCCACGCCGCCATCGACCAGATTGACCCAGTCGGCGCCCGCGCCGCCGAACACCGTCTCGACCCCGGTCAGGGTCACGGTGGTCGAGCCCGACAGCATCGCCAAATCGGCGCCGTCTCCGCCGATCAACGCCTCGATGGCTTGCGCCGTCACGGTGCCCGACTGGGCGAGCCGCACGGAATCGAAGCCGGCGCCGCCGCTCACCGTCTCGATTCCGCTGATCAGAATGGCGCCGCCGCGGGCGCCCAGATTGGCGCGGTCGGCGCCCGACGAGCCGACCAGCGTCTCGACCGCCGCCACCATCAGGGTGGACGCGGCGGCCAAGGTGACGGCATCGGCCCCGGCGCCGCCGATCAGCGTCTCGATCGCGGACAGGGTGACGGTCAATCCGCCATCATCGAGATTGATCCAATCGCCGCCACCACTTCCGATCACCGTCTCGATCGCGGTGACCCGCGTGGTCGAGGCGCCGCCCAGGGTGATGGTGTCGATGCCGGTGGTGCCGGTCAGCGACTCGACTCCGCTCACCAGCAGGGCGTTGCCATCCAGCATGGTCACCCAATCGCCGCCATTGCCGCCGATCAGCGTCTCGATCAGGCCGATCCACAGCGAGTTGCCCTCGTTGCCCAGCGTGATGTGGTCGGCGCCGCCCGATCCCATCGCCACCTCGACCTGGGACAGCGTCATGGTCGTGTTGTCGCGGGTCAGGGTGACCGAGTCCCAGCCGCCGCCGCCCACCAGGGTCTCGACAGCCGAGACCGCGACGGTGGCCGACAGCGCCAGGGTCACGCGGTCGTGGCCCGAGCTGCCGGCCACCGTCTCGATCGAGTGGACGATGGTCGACGAGGCGCCGCCCAGGGTCAGCCGGTCGTCGGAGGTGGTGCCGACCAGCGTCTCGATGCCGGTCGCCTCGATCGCGCCGCCCGACACCATGCCGATCCAGTCGTCGCCGCCGCCGCCGACCACCGTTTCGATGTCGCGCAGCCAGACCGAACCGCTGGCGCCCAGCACCAGCCGGTCGCCGCCATTCGCCCCGGTCACGGTTTCGACGCCGGTGATGGTCAAGGCGCCCGTCTCGGACAGGGTGACCCAATCGGCGCCGTTGCCGCCGTTCACCGTCTCGACGCGGGCGACCTGCAAGGCGCCTCCGGCGTCGCCCAGCAGCACCCGGTCCTCCGAGCCGCTGCCGATCACCGTTTCAACCCCGCCGACCCGTATCGTCGAACCGGCCGCCAGGGTCACCCGGTCTTCGCCGGTGCTGCCGATCACCGTCTCGATCGAGCGGGTTTCGATCTGCGCCGCGGCGATCAGGGTCAGCCAGTCGCCGTCCCAGCCGCCATCGATGCTTTCGATCTCGCGGATGGCCACCGAATTCCATTGGTTGGTCAGCATCAGGCGGTCGCCGCCCGACGAGCCGACCACCGTCTCGACGGCGCGCGTGGTCAGCGTGCCGGACTCGGCGTGGATCACCACGTCCTGACCATTGCCGCCGGTGACGCTTTCCACCCGGCTGACCGAGATCGTGCGGCTGGCATCGCCCAGCAGCAGCGCGTCGACGCCCGAACTGCCCACCACGGTCTCGACCGCGCCGATCCGAATGGTGGCGGCGCCGCTCATCGTCACGCGGTCCTCGCCGGTGCCGCCGATCACGGTCTCCACGCCGCTGATGTCGACTTCGCCCGTCCCACCCAGGGTCAGCCAGTCGCCCGAGGTTCCGCCCACCACCGATTCGACCGAATTGATCCACAGGCTGTTGCTCTGATTGCCCAGCGTCACCCGATCGCCGCCGCTCGATCCGGTCACCGATTCCACGGCGGACAGGGTGATGGCGCCCGATTCGGCCAGCAGCAGCCAATCGCCCTGGCTGCCGCCGGTGACCGTCTCGACCCGCGAGATGGTCACCGTGTTGGTCTGGTTCTCCAGCGTCACCCAATCCTGGTCGCCGCTGCCCACCACGGTCTCGACGCCCGACAGGCGGATGGTGGAGCCGGCGCTCAGGCTTACGCTGTCCCCGCCGGTGCTCCCCACCAGCGTTTCGATCGCGGACACCGTGACGCCGCTCGCCGCCGAAAGGCCAAGCCAATCGGCGCCGGCCCCGCCCTGGATGGTCTCGACGGCCGAGGTGTAAAGCGAATTGCCCAAGGCGCCCAGGATGACGCGGTCCGACCCGCTCGACCCGGTCACGCTCTCGATCGCCGACAGCGTGATCTCCTGCGCCGACAGCAGGAACAGCGAATCCCAACTTCCGCTGCCATAGACCGTCTCGACGCCCCGGATGCGCAAGGTGGCGGCGTTGCCCAGGCTGACCGTGTCGCCGCCGGACGAGCCATACAGCGATTCGACTCCGGCGATGCTGACGCTGGTGATCGAGGCCAGCGTGACGATGTCGACATTGCTCGACCCGTTGATCGTCTCGACCTCCGAGATGGTGACGCGGCCGCCGCCCAGGTCGATGCGGTCCTTGCCGGCCCCGCCGGTCAGCGTCTCGACGCTGGAGATCGTCACCGTGTGGCCGATGCCGTCCAGGGTGACGATGTCGGTGTTGGCGGTGGTCCCGGTGACGGTGCCCGACGCGGTGACCGCGTGATTGGTGGTCGGGCGCGTCGTGCCGACGCCCTCGCCGCCCAGGCCATCGGTGCCGTAAACATATTGCAGGGCCAAGAGGTCGTAGGCCTGGAAGGCGCTCTTGTACGGCCAAGTCCAAGTGTAGGACATCACCGTGTTGCCGGTGTTGTCCTCGGCCGAGGGCAGCGGGTTTCCGCCTTCGAACGAATGTTGCAGACCCAGCGCGTGGCCGACCTCGTGCAGCAGCACCTGATAGGCGGCGGTGCCCGGCTCGGGGTCCGAGACTTGGTACAAGGCCTCGTCGAGGACGACCGTGCTGGTCAGGCCCAGCGAGCTGACGGTGTCGCCGGAATAGCCGCGCGACATGCTCCACACGCACAGGCCCGAGCCGGCGATGTCGCCCATCTCGAACAGGATCTGCGCCTCGGTTCCCGTGGCGCTTTCGACGAAGCCGATGCCGGTCGCGCTGGTGATGGCGGCCAGCGCCTCGCGGGCGTCGTCCTGCTGCGCGGCGGTGAACTCGACGGCGTTGGTCGCATACGACGAGGCGTTGGTGCCGTCGATGTCGAACGAATAGGTCAGGCTCGTCTTCGAATTGACCTCGGCCCAGGCGTTCCAGTTGGCCCAGAAGCTGGTGCTGAAGACGATGCAGTCGATACGCGGGTCGCCGCTGGCGGGAACCGTGGTGGTGTCGGAATAGGTGACGGTCATTCGGTTCCCGCTATTTGGCCTAAATTCTCTTCACGTCGACGTCGGTGTGGCGTTTGCCATAGCCTTCCTCGAGGTCGGCGCCCCGCGGCGTGACGTTGTGCCAGCGCACCCAGGAATTGCCTTCGAGCAGACGCCTTTGATGGTTCAGCACGTTCGAACAGGCTTCCGCCCATAGGCTATAAGAGCGGCTCATCATTTCCATTCCGGCGACCTGGAACTGAAGCCAGGTGGCGAAGGGATTCTTGCGGTCCATGGCGACCTCCATAGGGGTTGTTTCGTTGGGACTGCCTCCATTAGGAAAGCACTCTGGGGGAGAATCCGCAAGGCCCGCCGCTTTCTCTTGCGCGGCGCGACCGCTTGGCGGCAGGCTGCGACGATCCCAGGTGGAGAGCACCCCTTGAGCGCTGTGTTCGGACTCGTCGCGGTGGGCTTTTGGACGCTGGCCGAGGGGCGACTCGACGACGCGCATCGGACCGCCGCCGAGGTCCTGGCCAAGCAGCCCGCCTCGGCCGAGGG
>JADGAL010000082.1 GCA_015232025.1 Alphaproteobacteria bacterium | reverse complement strand
TGGATCTGTTCCCCCAGCGCCAGCGGCCCACCGGCTATTTCCATTCGCAGGATGCGGAGTGGGACTCGAACGGCCAGGCGCTGTGGATCATGCGGCGGTTGTGCGCCCTGTCCGGCCTGCCGCCCAAGCCCGCCTGGTGGGGGCCGATCCGCCGCGCCGCGCGCTGGATCGGCCGCAAGCGCCTGCCGCCCGGCGAAAGCGGCCATGCCGGGCTGCTGCCGGCCGGCTTCAGCGCCGAGCATCTTGGCCCCAACGACTATTACTACTGGGACGATTTCTGGGCGGTGGCCGGCCTGCGCGCCGCCGCCGAGATGGCCGCCCAACTGGGCCATTCCAACGAGGCCCGCGCCTTTTCGGAGGAGGCCGAGGACCTGTCCGGGGCGATCAATCGCAGTCTGGCGCGGGCGGCCGGCCGGCTGGGTCGGCTGGCGATGCCGGCCTCGCCGCATCGGCGCCTCGACGCCGGATCGATCGGCTCGCTGGCGGCGGGTTACCCGCTGCCACTGATGCCGCCCGACGATCCCCGCCTGATCGACACGGCGGCGTTCCTGCGCGAGCGCTGCTTCTTCGGCGGCGGCTTCTTCCAGGAGATGACCCATTCCGGGATCAACCCCTATCTCACCCTGCACGTCGCCCAGGTCCTGATGCGGGCCGGCGATCCCGCCAGTGGCGAGTTGCTGGCCGCCGTGGCCGGTTTGGCCTCGCCGACCGGCCAATGGCCCGAGGCCATCCATCCGCGCACCCTGGGCGGCTGCATGGGCGATGGCCAGCACGTCTGGGCCGCCGCCGAATGGGTGCTGATGCTGCGCAACGCCTTCCTGCGCGAGGAGGGGGACGCCTTGCTGCTGGGCCAGGGGCTGGCGGCGGAGTGGCTGCGGCCGGGTCGCACCTTGTCGTTCGGCCCGGCGCCCACCAGCTTCGGCGCGGTGTCGCTTCGCGTCGAGGCCGGGCGCGACGCGGTGGCCCTGTCATGGACGGCGCGCTGGCACGGCGCGCCGCCGCGCATCGAAATCCGCCTGCCGGGCGCCGCGCCGGTGCTGGCCGGTCCCGATGCGGCGCGCGTGGTGGTGGGGCGGGGGCTGGTGCCATGAACGTGCTGATGATGACCAACACCTTCACCCCGCTGGCCGGCGGCGTCACGCGTTCGGTGGTCTCGTTCACCGACCAGCTACGCCGGCTCGGCCATCGGGTGCTGGTGGTGGCGCCGGTGTTCGAGCACATGCCGCGCGACGAGACCGACGTGGTGCGGGTGCCGGCGATCCAGCATTTCAGCGGCAGCGACTTCTCGGTGGTGCTGCCGGTGGGACCGTTCCTGTCCTCGGCGATCGACGCCTTCCAGCCGGGGCTGGTGCATGCGCATCATCCGTTCCTGCTTGGCGGCACGGCGTTGCGGGTGGCGAGGCGGCGCGGCCTGCCGCTGGTCTTCACCCATCACACCATGTACGAGCGCTATACCCATTACGTGCCGGGCGATTCGCCGGCGCTCAAGCGCTTCGCGGTGACGCTGTCGACCAGCTACGCCAATCTGTGCGACGCCGTGGTGGCGCCCAGCGAAAGCGTCGCCGAACTATTGCGGCGGCGCGGCGTGCGTCGGCCGATCTCGGTGGTGCCGACCGGCATCGACCCGGCGCGTCTGGCGGCGGGCGACGGACGGGGCTTTCGCGCCGACCATGGCATCGCGCCGGGCGCCCATGTGGTCGGGCACCTTGGGCGCCTCGCCCCGGAAAAGAACCTGCCCTTCCTGACCGAAGCGGTGGCCCGCTTTCTCGAGCGCCGCCGCGACGCGATGTTCCTGGTGGCCGGCTGGGGGCCCTCGGAGGAGACGCTGGCCGAATCCTTCGCCGAGGCCGGGCTGGCCGACCGCTTGGTGCTGGCCGGCCCCATCCGGCCCGAGCGGGTGGCCGACGCCTATGCGGCGATGAACGTGTTCGCCTTCGCCTCGCTGAGCGAGACCCAGGGGCTGGTCCTCACCGAGGCGATGGCGGCGGGTGTGCCGGTGGTGGCGCTCGACGCGCCGGGCGCCCGCGAGGTGGTGCGCGATGGCCGCAACGGCCGACTGCTGGCGCCCGAGTCGTCACCCGAGGCGTTCGCGGCGGCGCTCGGCTGGGCCGCCGTGGCCGACCCCGCCCGCCTCGCCCACGAGGCCCACGCCACGGCGGCCCGCTTCACCCTGGAGCGCTGCGCGGCCAAGCTGCTGGACGTCTATCGCGCCCTGCCCACCGGCCAGCCGAGCCATCCGCCCGAAGCCTACGAGGCGTGGCGCGGGGCGATTCGCATGCTGCGGGCGCAGTGGGATCTGGTCCGCACCGTCACGAGCGAGAACGAGGGTCCGCCGCGGCGGTGACTCCCGCCATCGCCCGCACCTCCTCGGGCGTGCGGCCGGCTTCGCGCAGGGAACGCAGGGTGGCGGCGCGGTCGCGCTTCGCCAAACGGCGGCCCTGGGCGTCGCGCAGCAGGCCGTGATGGTGGTACTCGGGAACGTCGAGGCCCAACAGGGCCTGGAGCAGGCGGTGGATGTGGGTCGCGGCCAGCAAGTCCTCGCCGCGGGTCACCAGGGTCACGCCTTGCAGGGCGTCGTCGACGGTCACCGCCAAATGGTAGCTGGTCGGCGCGTCCTTGCGCGCCAGCACCACGTCGCCGAACATCCGGGGGTCCGCCTCGATCCGTCCCCGGCCGCGATCGTGGAAGACCAGCGGCCCGACCAGCGCGACCGCCCGCCCGACATCCAGCCGCGACGCCCACGGCCGTCCCTCGGCCTTGCGTTCGGCGCATTGCGCGTTTGACAGGCGCCGACACGTTCCGCCGTAAAGCGCGCCCTCGGGGCCATGCGGCGCCCGTCCGGCGCCTGCCACTTCGTCGCGTATCTCGCGTCGCGTGCAGAAGCAGGGGTAAAGCAGGCCCAGCCCCTCCAGTCGGGCCAGCGCCGCCGCGTAATCGGCCATGTGCTCGGACTGGCGCCGCACCGGCTTTGGCCAGTCGAGGCCAAGCCACGCCAGGTCTTCGGCGATCGACGCTTCGAATTCCGGCCGGCAGCGGCCCGCGTCGATGTCTTCGATGCGCAGCAGGAAGGTGCCGCCCTGGGCCGCCGCGAACAGCGCCGAATGGGCATGCCCGAGATGGAGATGGCCCGTCGGGCTGGGCGCGAAACGCGTCACCGGCCGTCCCGTCATGACCAAAGGTCCCCAACCGGAGGTGACGACCGCGTCCCGTTCTGATAAAATTTGACAAAAGTTGTGACGCGGGATTGGCGGGAAACGCATTTCGCGCATCGAGGGGACGGGATCATGGCGGCCAAGTCGATACCCTGGAATCCGGTGTTTGAAATGGGGATCGTCGAGATGGACGACGATCATCGCGGCCTTGTGCGGATGATCAACACCTTTCTCGAGGTCGTCGACAACGACGAGGGCCTGATCGCCATGGACGAGATCTTCCGTGGCCTGATCGACTACACCCTTCACCATTTCGACCGCGAGGAGCGGATCATGGCCGAGGCGGGCTTCGGCGGCCTGGACGGTCACCACCTCGCCCACCTGTCGCTGAAGGATCGGGTGGGCGTCCTGCGCGACCTGTACCTGTCGCGTCCCGGCTGCGAGGCCGAGGCCGAGATCCACCGCTTCCTGGCCGACTGGTTGACCAATCACATCCTGAAGATGGACATGCAATACCGCGACACCATCCTGGCCTCGCGCGGGCTGCTGCTAAAAAGCGCCTGATTTTGATCCGTCATTCCCGCGAAGGCGGGAATCCAAGCGATCGTGGTGCTCAGGTCACGTCGAAAGCAGGTGGGGAAACACCAAGGACACCAAGGACACCAAGGACATGAAGTGGGCGGCGAATTGCACGTACAGTCCCGGTCCCTTGGTGACTCTTGGTGTCCTTGGCGCCTTGGTGGTGAACCTTTTTCCTGCTCTATGGCGGCTTTCAGTTCATTGGCTCTCCGGTATTACTGCGTTGGATGCCCGCTTTTCGCGGGCATGACGAGGGTCCTTGCCACCCCCTCCTGCGCGGGCTGGCCTTGAGAGCGGTTTTCGGCTAGGACTGTGGGGTCCGCAGTTCCGGAGCCGCCATGACGACAATCAGGCTAGAGGGACCAACGGCCCAACCCGCCTCAGGGAGAGCGGCGCGGCAGCTCGTCGTCCTGTTGCACGGCGTGGGCGCCGATGGCGACGACTTGATCGGTCTCGCCCCCTATTTCGCCCAAGTCCTGCCCGACGCCGCGTTCGCCTCGCCGCACGCGCCGTTTCCCTATGACATGGCGCCGTTCGGGCGACAGTGGTTCAGCTTGGCCGACCGCTCGCCCCAGGCCATCGCGCGGGGCGTGCGCGCCGCCGCGCCGATCCTCGACGCCTTCCTTGACGAAAGCCTGGCCGCTTTGGGGTTGGACGACGACGCGTTGGCCCTGGTCGGCTTTTCCCAGGGCACCATGATGGCGCTGCACGTCGCCATGCGCCGGCCGCGGCGGATGCGGGCCGTGCTGGGCTATTCCGGCATGCTGGCCGACCCCGCCGCGCTGCCCGCCGAAATCACCGCGAGGCCGCGGACCCTGCTGATTCACGGCGAGGCCGACGACGTCGTGGCGCCCACCGCGCTGGCCGCCGCGACCGCCGCCTTGGAGGCGGTGGGCGTGCCGGTGACCGCGCATGCCGAGCCGAATCTCGGCCATGGCCTCTCGGACCAAGGCATCGCCATGGGCATGGCCTTCTTGGCGCAGGCCTTCCTGGACCCTACCTGATGGCCAGTGGCGGCTTTCCAGCCGAGGGAGGATCATCCGTGCCGCTCGCCCTGGACAGTTGCCCCGCTTTGGTTCTAAACGCCGATTTCCGGCCCTTGAGCTATTTTCCGCTGTCGCTGTGGTCATGGCAGGAGACGATCAAGGCGGTGGTCGCCGAGCGCGTCCACGTGGTCTCGGAATATGACCGCGCCATCCACTCTCCGAATTGGGAAATGCGCCTGCCCAGCGTCATTTCGCTGAAGGAGTACATCCCCTCGTCGCGCCGGCCGGCCTTCACCCGGTTCAACGTCTTTTTGCGCGACCGCTTCTCCTGCCAATATTGCGGCGACGCGTTCCCCTCGCACGATTTGACCTTCGACCATGTGATCCCGCGCTCGCGCGGCGGCCGCACCACTTGGGAAAACGTCGTCACCGCCTGCGCGCCCTGCAATCTGAGCAAGGGCAGCCGCCTGCCGGGCGAAAGCGCCATGTGGCCGCGCGTGCGGCCCTTCCAGCCGACCAACTTCCAGCTTCAGGAAAACGGTCGCGCCTTCCCGCCCAACTATCTGCACGAAAGCTGGCGGGACTTCCTGTACTGGGACACCGTCCTCGATCCCACCTGATGAACCTATCCGAAATGGCCGTAATGGGCGCGGGCGGATCGTGACGATCCCCTGACGGGTCGGGTTTTCGCCAAAATCCCAGGCGAAAAAGATGCTCTCCAAAGACAAAATCTGCGTCGCGTCAGGGCCGGGAACAAAGGCGAAAGGTATCGCCTTCGTCTCGTCGGCCCAATGGTGCAGCCCTTTGGTCATAACCTTTGGAGATGTACATGCTGAAGTTCATCGCCCGTCTTGCCCGTGAGGAAAACGGCGCCACCGCGATCGAGTACGGCCTGATCGCCGCCCTGATCGCCATCGTCATCATCGGCGGCGTGACCGCCACGGGCACCGCCCTGGACGCCAAGTTCGAAGAGATTTCGACGGCCGTCACCGCCGCCGGGACCTGAGACACGGCCGGCGCCGCGGCCTTCCGGTCGCGGCGCCCCCCCTTTTTCAGACCCCGGCCAAAGGAATCCCGATGAGAAACCGTGCCTTCATGATGCTGGGCTTCGCCCTGGTCCTGGGCGTGTCGTCCGTCGCCCTGGTCCGCAATCTGCTGGAGGGCAAGGGCGCTGGCGGCCCATCCGATCCCCCCCTCCCCGTCACCACGATCGTGGTCGCCCGCACCGCCTTGACCTTCGGCAACCGGATCAATCGGGAGCACCTGCAGGAAGTCACTTGGCCCCAGGCCAGCGTGCCGCCGGGCGCTTTCGGCACCATCGAAGAGGTGTTGGGAGTCTCGGGCGGCGAGGATCGCGTGGTGTTGAAGTCGATGGAGCCGAGCGAACCGATTCTGGCCTCGAAGGTGTCGGGCCTGGGCGGGCGCGCCACGTTGAGCACGATCATCGCCGCCGACATGCGGGCGGTGACCATCCGCGTCAACGACGTCAACGGCGTGGCGGGCTTCGTGCTGCCCGGCGACCATGTCGACGTGATGATCACCCGCGAGCTGGACCGCGACACCCACGCCACCACCGACGTCCTGCTGCAGAACGTCAAGGTGCTGGGCATCGATCAGGAGGCCAGCGACCGCAAGGACAAGCCCCAGGTGGCGCGCGCCGTCACCCTGGAGGTGACCCCCGACCAAGCCCAACGGATCACGTTGGCGCAACAGGTCGGCACGCTGGGCCTCGCCTTGCGCAACCACACCGACGCGATCGCCGCCCAGGTCCGCACCATCACCCTGTCCGACCTGAAAAGCGGCCCCTCGCCGCAGGCCCAGCCGCCCATCGCCCCGATTCGCCCGGCCGCCGATCCGGGCTTCAGCGTGCGCATCCTGCGGGGCACCGTCGCCACCAATCATCAGGTGACCCGCGAGGCTCGATAGACCCGAAAGGACGATCCATGACCCTCCGCCTCCCCCTTGGCCGCATGTTCCTCCACGCCGCGACGGCCCTGGCCATCGCCGCCCCGGTCTTGCTGGCCGACCCGCCCCCGGCCGCCGCCCAGGGGGGACCCGGAGTCAGTGTGCGCGACGACGTGGCGGCCGGCGATCTGGTGGTCGCCGTCAACAAGTCGCAGGTCGTGCGGCTGGACCAGCCCTTCCGCGAGTTGTCGGTGGGCAATCCGCAGATCGCCGACGTGCTGCCGCTGACCAATCGCTCGGTCTATGTGCTGGGCAAGGCGCTGGGCACCACCAACCTGTCGGTCTATGGCCCGCGCAAGGAGTTGCTGGCGGTGCTCGACCTGGTGGTCGGCCACGACGTCGGCGGCATCAAGACCCGCCTGAACGACCTGATGCCGGGCGAGCCGATCGAGGTGCGCGCGGTCAACGATTCGGTGGTGCTGTCGGGGCGGGTCTCCAGCCCGCAGATCGCCGGCCGCGCCGCCCAGGTCGCCGAGCGCTTCGCCCCCGGCAAGGTGACCAACCTGCTCGAGGTCAATGGCAGCCAGCAGGTCATGCTGGCGGTGCGCATCGCCGAGGTGTCGCGCAGCGTGGCCCGCGAATTGGGCATCAAGCCCAGCTTCATCCTGGGCGGCGAGGACTTCTTCGCCTTCGACACCCTGGACACGCTGGACCTTGACCGCTTCGCCACCGCGCTGGGCCACTGGACGACGCCGTTCGTGACGCTGGACCTGCTGCTCGACGCGTTGGAGGAGAAGGGCGTGGTCAAGATCCTGGCCGAGCCCAATCTGGTCGCCATGTCGGGCGACACCGCCAACTTCCTGGCCGGCGGCGAGTTCCCCGTGCCGGTGGCGCGGAACACCGACGACGACGGCGACGTCACCATCACCATCGAGTTCAAGCAGTTCGGCGTCAGCCTGGCCTTCACCCCGACCGTGGTCGGGCGCGACCTGATCAATCTGGTGGTCAGCCCCGAGGTCAGCCAGATCGACCGCCAGAACGCGGTGACCCTGTCGGGCTTCATGATCCCCGGCCTGTCGACGCGGCGCGCCACCACCACGGTCGAGCTGCGCGACGGCCAGTCCTTCGCCATCGCCGGCCTGCTGCAAAGCGATTTCTCGGATCAGGTCCGCCAGTTGCCGGGGATCGGCGACGTGCCGGTGCTGGGCGCCTTGTTCCGCAGTTCGGAATTCCAGCGGCGCGAGAGCGAACTGGTGATCATCGTCAGCCCGCGTCTGGTGCGCCCGGTCGAGTCCAACCTGCTGGCCGCGCCGACCGACGGCTTCCTGCCCCCCTCGGACCTGGACCTGTTCCTGATGGGCCGCGTCGAGGCCCCCGCCTCGGCGATGGCCCGTCCCGTGTCGGCCCGCCGCGCGCTGGGTCCGCAGGGTGGCGGCATCGAAGGCCAGTACGGCCACATCGTCAAGTGAGGCGTCCCATGAAGCGCATCATCCTCGTTCTCGGTCTCGTTCCCGTGCTGGGCTTAAGCGCCTGCGACATCGCGCCGCAAGCCACCCTGACCCCCGGCTTCGGCGACACCGTCCGCCACAACATCGCCGCGCAGACGGTCAACCCGGCGCCGTCGCCCGACACCCCCACCATGGGCGACGGCAAACGGGCCGGCGCCGCCTGGCAGCGCTATAGCGACGGCCAGGTGCGCCAGCCGCCGCGCCTGGGCACCTCGGACGTCACCCAGGGCGGGGCCGGAAAATGACCAGCCTGTGGCGGGAGCGAAGCGGCACGGTGGCGGTGCAGGTGGCGGTGACCGCCGCCGCGCTGCTGGGGGCGGGCGCCCTGGCGATCGATCTGGGCCGCGCCATGGTGCTGAGCAGTCAGCTTCAGAACGCCGCCGACGCCGCCGCGCTGGCCGGGGCCGCCGAATTGGACGGCGCGCCGGGAGCGATGGTCAGCGCCCAGGCCGCCATCGCCGGCGCCTTCGGCGCCAACAGCCAGTCGCATGCCGATGACGGGCTGGGCGCCACCGTGGCCGTCGCCAATGTCCGGTTCCTGCGCGACGCCACGAACGAAGCGGCCGACGACACCGAGGCCCGCTTCGTCGAGGTGACCGTTCAGCCGCGCTCGGTCACATCGAGCCTGATCGCCGCCCTGGCCGGGCCGAAGGTGGTCACCACCAACGCCCGCGCCATCGCCGGCTTCATGCAGGTCGCCTGCCGCATCCCGCCCTTGATGATCTGCAATCCGTTCGAGGCCACGCTGGGCGTCGGCGCCCCGTTCAGCGCCACGATCGGCCAGCAGATCCTGGTCAAGAGCCAGGGGCAGGGCGCGCAATGGGCGCCCGGCACCTTCGGGCTGCTCGATCCGCCGACCGGCAACACCGGCGCCTCGGCCATCGCCAGCTTCCTGGCCTCGGCCAATCCGCCCAACTGCTATGGCCCCGGCGTCGACATCCGGCCGGGCCAGGCCAATTCGGTGCGCACCGCCTTGAACACCCGCTTCGACATGTACGAGGCCCCCTATTTCGCGGGCGCGAAGAACAATCCGGCCTACCGTCCGGCCCGCAACGTCACCAAGGGCATGGTGGCCGGCGGCAATCCGTGCAACCCGACCACCGCCAGCCCGCCCCAGGCGATGGCCCTGCCGCGCGATTCCTGCCTGATCGCCGGCACCTGCGAGCGCTTCGGCGACGGCGTCTGGGATCTGGCCGGCTATTGGACGGTCAATCACGGCGGCAGCCCGCCGGCCGGGGTGACCACCCGCTATCAGGCCTATCGCTGGGAGATCGACAACGCGGCCATCCCCAACGCCGACCCCGCCACCGGAACGACGCTGGAGAACGGCGCGCCCCAGTGCAGCGGCGTCGCGCCCAGCGACAATCCCGACCGCCGGGTGCTTTACATGGCGGTGGTGAACTGCCTTGAGCAGGGCATCGCCGGCAACGACGACGACGTTCCCGCCATCGCCTATCTCGAGGCCTTCCTCACCGAGCCGGTGCCCAGCGCGGCCAGCCAGGTGGCGATTTATCTCGAGGTGGTCAGCGTTTCGACGATGGGCGCGATGCCCGACATTCTGCACGACATGATCCAGCTTTATCGGTGACGCCATGACGCTTGTCCGCGACCGGCGCGGCGGGGCCGCCGTTGAATTCGCCCTGACGCTGCCTTTCCTGATCCTGATCCTGTTCGCCGTGGTCGATCTGGGCCGCGCGGTCTGGCAGCACCACGTCGTCGCCAAGTCGATCCGCGACGCCACCCGCTATCTGGCCCGCACGCCCGACCCCAGTTCGTCGGTGTTCCAGGGGATGGCGATCAATCTGGGCCAACGCGGCTCGATCGACGCCAGCAAGGCGCCGCTGCTGGGGGCGGGCGGCGACGACATGATCGCCGTCTCGTTCCAGATCACCTGGGTGGACAACGCCGCCGGCACTTGGCGCGGCGCCGCGATGATCCCGGTGGTGAACGGTCAGGCGTCCTACGCCTTCAAGCCGATGTTCGGCTTCGATCTGGTCGAGCAGCTGACCATCTCGGCCGGCCATGTTCAGCGTCACCTGGGGGAATGACCATGCGGCGCGATGATCGGGGTTCCTCGGCGGTCGAATTCGCCATCGTCTTCATGCTGCTGACCGTGATCACCTTCGGCATCTTCGAGACCAGCCTGCTGATGATGCAGTGGCAGCGCGCCGAGAAGGCCACCCAGATGGGGGCGCGCTACGCCGTGGTCTCGCCGATGGTGGCGCCCGAACTGGCCACGGCGGACGGGATGGACAACGGCGTCGAGGCCGGCACGCCCTGCATGGATGCCGCCACCGGCGCGACGATCGCCGCCTGCGCGCTGTCGCCCAATCCGGTGATTTGCCAGTCGGGCGGCTGCGGCGGCTACGGCTTCGACGGGGTCGCCTTCACGGCGATCGTCGACGAGATGCGCAAGATCCTGCCCGACATCGACGAAAGCAACGTCGTGGTCGAATACCGCTTCGTCGGGCTGGGTTTCGTCGGCCGTCCGGGCGGGCAGCCGCTGGCGGTCACCGTCCGCCTGCAAAACATGACCTTCGATTTGATCGTGCTCGACGATCTGGTGGGGATGAACGGCCAGTTGGCGATGCCGGCCTTCGCCACCACGCTGGCGGGCGAGGACCTGAGCGACGACACCATCTGAGCTTGTGGAGAGATCACTTTGGAAATGCTGAACAAACGACGGGGCATGCGGGTGGTGGCGCTGCTTCGCACGCCCGAGGCCAAAGAGGCGGTCGATCGCGCCCTGGCCGGGGTGGCGGGCATCGCGGCCGAGACCACGATGGGCAGCCTCGCCGCGGTGGGGCCGGCGCTTGGGGGTGCGCAGCCGCCGTCGCTGACCTTGGTCGACGTCGACTTGGACGACGACGCCGAGATGAACGCGCTGGCCGCGATGATCGCCGGAGGCGCCGGCATGGTGGTGGTGACCTCGGCGCGGGCGTCGCTGCCCGGCATGCGCCGCCTGATGCGGCTGGGCATCACCGATCTGCTGCCGCAGCCGATCCAGGCCCCCGACGTGCTGAGCGCGGTGCAGGCCGCGATCGACGCGGCGCGTGGCAAAATAGCCGGCCGGGGCGCCGCCGAGGGAGTGGCGATCGGCCTCCTCAAGGCCGGCGGCGGGGCCGGCACCACCACCCTGGCCGTCCAAGCGGCCTGCGCGCTGGGCCATGGCGCCGACCCGGCGGGAATTTGCGTGCTGGATCTCGACCCGCAATTCGGCGCGGCGGCGCTGCATCTCGATCTGCCGCAGCGGGTCAGCATGCTGGACCTGTTGGCCGATCCCGAGCGTCTGGACGCCTCGATGCTGCGGTCCTCGGCGGCGCGCCACAAATCGGGCGTCGACCTGCTGGCGGCGCCACCCGGCGTGCAGCGCATCGACGGCGTGGCGCCCGAGGACGCCGCCGCGCTGGTCCGCATCGCCCGCGAGGAGTACCGCCTGGTGCTGGTCGACCTGCCGCTGGCCTGGACCGCCTGGACGCGCGCCGCGCTGACCGCCTGCGACGCGGTCGCCGTGGTCCTGCGGCTGGACGTTCCCTCGGTCCACCACGCGCGGCGCCAATTGGAAACCCTGGCCGAGGAGGGGCTGGACCACATCCCGGTCGCCCTGATCGCCAACCGGGTCGAGCGCG
>JADGAL010000081.1 GCA_015232025.1 Alphaproteobacteria bacterium | reverse complement strand
CGACCTCGACCACCACGCAGCCCTTGGCGCCGGCCTCATTGGCGTGGCGGCCCTGCACATTGCCGGGATAGATCACCGGCGGATCGGCATGGACCACGCGATGGCCATGGACATGCCCCAGCGCCCAATACTGGTAGCCCTTGTTCAGCAGATCATCCAGGGCGCAGGGCGCGTAAGGGGCGTGACCGGCGGCGCCGCCCAGCGCCGTGTGCAGCACGCCGACATTGAACCATCCGCGCTCGGCCGGCGGATAGTCGCGCACCATGTTGTCGTCCTGGGCGGGCTTGTCGTAGCTTTGCCCGTGCAGCGCCACGCGGCACGACTCCAGGCGGATGGTGTGGGGGCGCTTGGCGCGGAAGACGTGGACGCCGTCGCCCAGCCGCAGCGAGCGGCTGATCCGGCTTTCCGCGTCGTGATTGCCCTTCAGCAGCACCGCCGGAATGCCGTGGCGGGCCAGCCGCGCCATGCCCTCGGCGAAGAACAGGCCGCTGTGATAGTCGCGCCACTCGCCGTCGAACACGTCGCCGGCCACCACCAGGAAGGCGGCCTTGGTTTCGATCGCCAGTTCGATCAGCCCGCCGAAGGCGCGGCGGCTGGCGGTGGCGATCTCGTCGCCCAAATCGGCGCGCCGGCCCTTGAGGCCGCGCAACGGGCTGTCGAGATGGATGTCGGCGGCGTGGACGAACTTCATGGCCCCCGCAGGATAGCCGGCTCAGCCTTCCGCCTTCAAGCGGGCGCGGGCCTCGGCCAGATCGGAATAGGCTTGATGGGCGCGGGCCGCCACCTCGGGAATCTTTCGCCAGTCGATCGGCAGTTCCTCGGACAGGTCGTGCAAATCCATCTTCGCCTGCGTGGCGCGGGCGTTCAGCTTCTTGATCTCGGCCTTCAGGGCTTCGGTGTCGTTCATCGTTCGCGTTCTCTGTACTTATTCCAATAACAGGATTGGCGATGCGGGTAAAGGCCCGGATCGCTTCGGGCCGCATCGCCAATCACCCGGTTCGCACCCCCGCCAGGAAGCGCTCGACGGTCTGCTTCAGGGTGTTCGACTGGTCGGCCAGTCCACGCGCCGCGACCAGGACTTGGCCCGAGGCCCCGCCGACGCCTTCGGCGGCTTGCGTGACGCCCGCGATGTTGTCGCTGACCTCGATGGTGCGGGCGGCGGCGTGCTGGACGTTTTGGGCGATTTCGCGGGTGGTGGCGTTCTGGTGCTCGACCGCGGCGCTGATCGTCTGGCCGATCTGGCTGACCTCGCCGATGATCTGGACGATCGATTGGATCGCCGCGACCGCCTCGCGGGTGGCGCCCTGCACGCCCGAGACTTGCGCGGCGATCTGGTCGGTGGCCTTGGCGGTCTGAGTGGCGAGGTTCTTCACCTCGTTGGCGACCACCGCGAAGCCCTTGCCGGCGTCGCCGGCCCGCGCCGCCTCGATGGTGGCGTTCAGCGCCAAGAGATTGGTTTGGCTGGCGATGCTGTTGATCAGCTCGACCACCTCGCCGATTTGCTGCGCCGAGTGGGCCAAACCCTGGACCAGGGTGTCGGATCGACGCGCCTCGTCGACGGCGCGGCCCGCGATGCGCGCCGAGTCCGAGACTTGGCGGCCGATCTCGGCGATCGAGACCGACATCTCGTCGGCGGCGCCCGCCAGCGCCTGGACGTTGCTCGAGGCCAGCCCGGCCGCCTGGGCCACCGTGCCGGATCGATGCGCCACGTCCTGGGCGGTGCCGCCCATCGTCTCGGCGGTGTGGCGCAACTCGCCCACCGCGCCGGTCACCGCGTTGAGCACCGTCGAAATCGACTGGTCGAATTCGCGGGTCAGCCGCTCCATCTGGGCGTGGCGCCCGGCCTTGGCGTCCTGCTCGGCGCGTTGCGCGGCCGCCATGCGGTCGGCTTCCAGCTTGTTGCGCTTGAAGATGTCGACGGCGCGGGCCATGTCGCCGGTCTCGTTCGAAAGATCGAGACCATGCACGGTGATCGAGGTGTCGCCGGACGCCAGCCGGCTCATCTCGTTGGTGAGTTGGGCGATCGGCGCGCTAAGGCCGCGCGCCAGCACCGCCGCCAGCAGAAAGGTGCAGCCGACGCCGATCACCACCGCCGCCACCTGGATGGTCAGCAGCATCGTCGCCCGGTCGTGAATCTCCCCGGCGCTGGCGGAAACGGCCTTGGCGATCTCGTCCTCGACGCCGCGCAGCAGGTCGATGCGCGCGGTGGCCAATTTGAACCAGTCGGGCGCGTTGACGCCGCCGGTGTCGCCCTTGGCCACGCTGTCATAGGCGATCTTGCGGTGGCGTTCGACCTCGGCCATCACCGGCTCGTCCATCGCCTGCTTGAAGCGGGCGATCAGGGGGGGCGTGGCGTGCCGGCCGAAGCTGGCGAAGAAGGTGTCCTGCTCGGCCCCCAGAGACACCAGTCGGCGATAGAGGGCCGGCTCGAAGGCCTTGGCGGCGAAGCCCGCCGAGCCCACGGCGCGCTCTTGCCCGGCGCGCTCCTTGGCCTCCATGAAATTGACATAGGCGAGAATCAGGTTGGCCGTCGCCGTGTCGGTCGACAGCACGCCCAGACGGGCCACTACCTCGATCAGCGACGCGATCGTCTTGGTGTAGCCGCCGATCGCCTGACGCGGCTCGATGGCCTGTTGGTCGATCTTGGGCCGTTCGGCGAACTGGGTCTTCACGCCCTCGCGCGCCTTGGCGACCAAGGCGAGGAAGGTCGGACCCAGGGCCTGGAAGTCCGTCCCGTCGAGCCGCCGCTCGGCGCGCTCGGCGGCCGCGTCGCTCAGCTTGCGCTGCGCGCCGACCTCCTTGCCGAATTGGGTGCCCTTGCTGCCCAGGTACAACGCCGAGGAACCGCGTTCCTTTTGCAGCTCGTGGACCAGGGCGCTAATGTCAATGGCGACATCGGCAACCCGTAGTAGATCGCGGGTCTCGACGGTCGTCATCCATCGCTGCGCGACGACATAGCCCGAAAATCCGATAAGGCCGCAGACGGGCAGGACGAAGGCTAAAGCGATTCTAGTTCCTATTTTAAGATTTCTTAATATTGCGTGCATTTCGCCTCTCTATTCAACTTTGTGTTCTTTGGCGCCCCCCACACGACGGTCTAGAGTAACTCGGTAACGGATAAGATAACCAGATCGACGAAAGCGTTGCCGACGCGCGCCAATCGCATACCATTCCCCGCCACCGCCCGATCGGCTAGAGTGCCGCCATGACAGCGCCCCAAATCCAGCCGGCCACCCCGGACTCCATCGCCGAAGGCGGACGGCTGATCGCCGAGGGCCGTCTGGTCGCCTTCCCCACCGAGACGGTCTATGGGCTGGGCGCCGACGCCCTGAGCGACAAGGCCGTGGCGGCGATCTTCGCGGCCAAGCGGCGGCCGAGCTTCAATCCGCTGATCGTCCACGTCGCGGACATCGAGGCGGCTTCCGCTCTGGCGGTGGTCGATCGGCGGGCTCGCGAGGTGGCTTCGCGGTTCTGGCCGGGGCCTCTGACCCTGGTGCTGCCGCGGCGGGCCGAGTCGCCGGTCTCAAAGCTGGCCGGCGCCGGATTGGACACGGTGGCCCTGCGCAGCCCCGCCCATCCGGTGGCGCAGGCGCTGCTCGCGGCGGCGGGACGGCCGGTGGCGGCCCCCAGCGCCAACCGCTCGGGAGAGGTCAGCCCGACCCTGGCCGCCCATGTCGCGGCCTCGTTGGGCGGCGACGTGGCGCTGATCCTGGACGGCGGCCCGTGCCGCGTCGGGGTGGAATCGACGGTGCTGGATCTAAGCGGCCCCCGCCCCGCCATCCTGCGCCCCGGCGGGGTGACGCGCGAGGCGCTGGAGGCGGTGCTCGGCCCCGTGGCGGTGACCGGCGATCCGATGGTGATCAGTTCGCCCGGCCAGTTGGAAAGCCACTACGCGCCCGGCCTGCCGGTGCGCCTGAACGCCCTGGAGCGGCGGCCGGGCGAGGCGTTTCTGGGCTTTGGCGCCACCCCGGACGCCGACCTCGATCTAAGCCCATCGGGCGATCCGGTCGAGGCGGCGGCCAATCTGTTCGCCATGCTGCGCGCCCTGGACCGGCCGGGTTTCCGTGGCATCGCGGTGGCGCCGATACCCGAACGCGGCCTGGGGGTGGCGATCAACGACCGGCTGCGGCGCGCCGCCGCGCCGCGCCCCTTGCGATCGGAATGAGGACGCACGACATGGCCGCGATGACGATGTTGGCCGAACGCCTGCGCGCCGTGCTGGGGCCGAGCGGGGTGATCGCCGATCCGGCCGCGATGGCGCCCTATCTCGAAGAGCAGCGCGGCCTGTTCCATGGACGCGCCGCGCTGGTGGCGCGACCCGCCTCGACCGCCGAGACGGCCGCCGTGGTGGCGCTGTGCGCCGAGCATGGCGTGGCGATCGTGCCGCAGGGCGGCAACACCGGACTGGTCGGCGGCGGCGTGCCGTTCGAGCATGGCGGCGAGATCGTGCTGTCGATGGGCCGCATGATCCGCGTCCGCGCCATCGACCCGGCCAACTTCACCATCACCGTCGAGGCCGGTTGCGTGCTGGCCAATGTGCGGGCGGCGGCCGACGAGGCCGGGTGCCTGTTCCCGCTCAGCCTGGCCGCCGAGGGCAGTTGCCAGATCGGCGGCAACCTGTCGACCAATGCCGGCGGCGTCGCCGTGCTGCGCTGGGGCAACGCCCGCGATCTGGTCCTGGGCCTCGAGGTCGTGCTGCCCGATGGGCGGGTGTGGAACGGGTTGAAGGGCCTGCGCAAGGACAACACCGGCTACGACCTGAAGCACCTGTTCGTCGGCGCCGAGGGCACCCTGGGGGTCATCACCGCCGCCGTGCTGAAGCTGTTCCCCCGGCCGCGCGACATCGAGACCGCCTTGGTCGGCGTCGCCGATCTGGACCACGTCCTGGCGCTGTTCGCCCGCGCCCGCGCCGCCAGCGGCGATGCGCTCGGCGCCTTCGAACTGATCCCCCGCATCGGGCTGGAACTGGCCGTCGCCCACGTTCCGGGCTGCCACGACCCCTTCGCCGGGCCGCATGCCCATTACGTGCTGATCGAGGCGACCGCGCCGCGCGAGGCGCTGGAAAACCTGCTGTCCCAGGCGATCGAGGACGGGCTGGCGGTCGACGCGGTGATCGCCGACAGCCTGGAGCGGCGCCGCGCCCTGTGGCGGCTGCGCGAGGCGGTGCCCGAGGCGCAAAAGCGCGAGGGCGCCTCGATCAAGCACGACGTCTCGGTGCCGGTCTCGATGGTGCCCGAATTCCTGCGCCGCGCCACGAAGGCGATCGAGGCCGCCCTGCCCGGCGTGCGGGTGGTCGCCTTCGGCCATGTCGGGGACGGCAACATCCACTTCAACCTGACCCAGCCGGTCGGCGCCGAGCCCAAGGCCTTCCTGGCCCGCTGGGAGGAGATGAACCGCATCGTCCACGACATCGTGGCCGGGATGGGCGGCAGCTTCAGCGCCGAGCACGGGGTCGGCCGCCTGAAGAAGGGCGAGTTGGTCCATTACGGCGACCCGGTGGGGCTGGACCTGATGCGCCGCGTCAAGGCCGCGCTCGACCCGCAAGGCATCATGAATCCGGGGAAGGTCTTGTGACGAAGGTGGTTCTTGCCTCCCCGTCTGGCCGGGCGTAAGACTTCTCGCATCCCCCTTTCGACGCAGGGAAGCCCGATGCCGTCCTACGCTCCTCCGGTTCGCGACATCTTCTTCGCCATGGTCGAGGTCGCCGGATTGGCCGAGGTCGCCGCCCTGCCGGGCTGCGAGGACTCGGCGGAACTGGCCGGGCCGGTGCTGGACGAGGCCGCCAAGCTGGCCGCCGAGGTTCTGGCTCCCTTGAATCCGGTCGGCGACCGCGAGGGCTGCGTGCTGGAGAACGGCGCGGTGCGCACGCCGACCGGCTTCCGCGAGGCCTATGCCCGCTTCGTCGAGGGCGGGTGGAACGGCATGCCCTTCGATCCCGAACATGGCGGTCAAGGGCTGCCCTGGCTGCTGACCACCGCCGTGGGCGAGATGTGGCAGGCGGCCAACATGGCCTTCGGGCTGTGCCCGCTGCTGACCCAAGGCACCGTCGAGCTTTTGTCCTCGCACGGCTCGGCCGAGCAGAAGGCGCTGTACCTGCCGCCGCTGATCGAAGGCGTCTGGACCGGCACCATGAACCTGACCGAGCCGCAGGCCGGCTCGGATCTGGGCGCCTTGCGCAGCCGCGCGGTTCCCGACGGCGACGCCTGGAAGATCACCGGCCAGAAGATCTTCATCACCCATGGCGAGCACGACATGGCCGAGAACATCGTCCATATGGTGCTGGCCCGCGTTCCCGACGCGCCCGCCGGCCCCAAGGGCATCTCGCTGTTCATCGTGCCGAAATTCCTGCCCGCCGCCGATGGCCGGCCGGGGCCGCGCAACGATCTGCGCTGCGTCTCGCTGGAGCACAAGCTGGGCATCAAGGCCAGCCCCACCGCCGTGATGTCGTTCGGCGACGGCGGCGGCGCCACCGGATTCCTGGTCGGCGAGGCGAACCGCGGGCTGGAATACATGTTCACGATGATGAACAACGCCCGGCTGAATGTCGGCCTGCAAGGCGTGGCGGTGGCCGAGCGCGCCTATCAGAAGGCCCGCGCCTACGCCCGCGAGCGGGTGCAGAGCCGCGCTCCCGGCACGCCCGGCCCGGCGACCATCATCCACCACGCCGACGTGCGCCGCATGCTGATGACCATGAAGGCCGAGACCGAGGCGGCCCGCGCCCTGGCCCTGCTGGCCGCCCGCCACCTCGACGTCGCCAAGCGCCACCCCGACGAGGCGATTCGCGCCCACGCCCAGCGCCAGGTCGATCTGTTGATCCCGGTGGTCAAGGCGTGGTGCTCGGAGGTCGGCATGGCCACCGCCGACACCGCCATCCAGGTGCATGGCGGCATGGGATTCATCGAGGAGACGGGGGTCGCCCAGCATCTGCGCGACGCCCGCATCACCGCGATCTACGAGGGCACCAACGGCATCCAGGCCGCCGATCTGGTCGGCCGCAAGCTGCTGCGCGACAAGGGCTTCGCGGCGCGCGAGGCGCTGGCTTCGATGCGAAGCGACGTCCAGCGGGCGGAGCGGGACTTGCCCGAGATCGGCGCCCGCCTGGCCGAAGGCGTCGCCGCGCTGGAGGCCGCCACCGCCTGGCTGCTGGCCAACGCCGAGCGCGACCCGCATCTTCCCGGCGCCGCCTCGACGCCCTATCTGCGGCTGTTCGGCACGGTGGCCGGCGGGTGGATGACCACCCGCGCCGCCCTGGCCGCGCGGGCCGGCGCGGCCGACGACCGCTTCCTGGCGGCCAAGCTGGTCACCGCCCGCTTCTACGCCGATCACCTGCTGCCGCGCGCCGGCGGATACCTGGCCGCCGTGACGGCCGGACCCCAGGCGGTGATGGCCTTGGCCGAGGACGATTTCTGACGATGAATCGACTGACCCGCTACATCCTGCGGCAATTGGCGGTCGGCACCCTGCTGGTGTCGGTGGCCCTGCTGTGCGTCTTGTGGCTGACCCAGTCGCTGCGGTTCGTCGAACTGATCGTCAACAAGGGCCTGTCCTTGTGGCTGTTCATGAAGCTGACGCTTCTTCTGCTGCCCAATTTCCTGGTCGTGGTGCTGCCTATCTCGCTGTTCGCGGTGGTGCTGTTCGCCTACAACAAGCTGACCACCGATCGCGAGATCGTGGTGATGCGCGCCGCCGGCCAAAGCCAATGGGCGCTGGCCAAGCCGGCGCTGATCCTGGCGGGGCTGGCGATCGCCTTGTCCTACTGGCTGAGTCTGATGGCCATTCCGGCCTCGGTGCGCGACTTCCGCGAGCTGCAATGGACGGTGCGCAACGACGTCACCGGCCTGTTGCTGCAAGAGGGCGTCTTCACGCAGATCGGCGACGGCTTCACCGTCTTCGTCAAGGAGCGCAATGCGCAAGGGGAGTTGCTGGGGATCATGGTCCACGACAAGCGCAACCCCGGCCGGCCGGTGACCATAATGGCCGAACGGGGCGCCCTGGTCCATTCCGAAGCCGGGCCGCGGGTGCTGATGGTCAACGGCAGCCGCCAGGAGGCGGAATTGGGCAGCGGGCGGTTGCAGATGCTTCACTTCGACAGCTACGCCATCGAACTGCGCGGCGCCGGCGCGGCGGTCGAGGACCGCCGCCGCGACCCGCGCGAATGGACCACCATGGAACTGGCCGGCTCGGCGCCGCGCGGCCTGGAACCCGGCGATTATCGCCGCGCCATGGTCGAGCTTCACCAGCGGCTGACCGGGCCGCTTTACCACCTGTCGTTCAGCATGGTGGCCTTGGCCGCGCTGCTGTCGGGCGGCTTCAACCGCCGTGGCCAGGTCGGCCGCGTGCTGACCGCCGTCGGCGTCATGGTGGCCGTGCAGGCCGGCGCCCTGGGCGCCGCCAACGCCGCCAGCCACCAGCTTTCGCTGCTGCCGCTGATGTGGGCGATGCCGGCGCTGCCGGTTGTGGCCGCCGCCTGGGTGCTGTTCGGCCCGCCGCTGTCCCGATCGCGGCGGCCCTCCGTCGAAGCGGGTGCGGCATGAAGCGGATCGCCTTCGGCCTCTCCCTTCTGCTGGCCTGCCCGACCGCCGCCTGGGCGCAAGACCGCGAGGTCACCGAAGCCCCCGTGCTGCTGATGGCCGACGAGGTCTCGCATGACCGGGAATTCGACATCGTCACGGCGCGCGGCCATGTCGAGATCGCCCAGCAGGGCCGCGTGCTGCTGGCCAACGCGGTGACCTACAATCTGAAGCGCGACCTGATCACCGCCACCGGCGACATCAGCCTGTTGGAACCGACCGGCGAGGTGATGTTCGCCGACTATGTCGAACTGACCGGCGACCTGAAGACCGGCGTCGCCGAGCAGATCCGCCTGCGGCTGGCCGACAACTCGCGGATGGCCGCCGTGCGCGGCACCCGCGCGGGCGGCGTGACCAGCACCATGGAACGCGCCGTCTATTCGGCCTGCCAGGACTGTCCGACCGATCCCTCGCGGCCGCTGGTCTGGCAGATCAAGGCCGACCGGGTGGTCCACGACCAGACCACCAAGGACATCCAATATCACGACGCCTGGATCGAGATGTTCGGCGTGCCGGTCGCCTATACGCCCTATCTGTCGCATCCCGACCCGACCGTGAAACGCCGCTCGGGCTTTCTGCCGCCCTCGATGGGGCGCGGCGAGGATCTGGGCGCCACCATCCAGATCCCCTATCTGTACGTGCTGTCGCCCTCGCAGGACCTCACCTTCGCGCCGATCTTCAGCAGCGACGAGGGCGCGGTGCTGTATGGCGACCATCGCGTCCGCTTCCAGACCGGCGAGGCCCGCACCCGCGCCAGCCTGACCGAGGACTCGAACGGCGAGGTGCGCGGCCACATCGACGCGCAAGCCCGCTTCGACCTGAACGAGACCTGGCGGGCCGGCTACGAGATCGCCCGCTCGACCGACGACACCTATATGCGGCGCTACGGCTTCCAGCGCGGCCAGCCCTGGCTGGTCAGCCGCCCCTATGTCGAGGCGTTCGGCTCGCGCACCCACCTCTTGGCCGAGGCGTTCAGTTTCCAGGGCCTGCGCGAGACCGACGATCCCGGCCAGTCGCCCTTCGTGCTGCCCTCGATCCAGTATTCGTCGGCCGGCGAGCCGGGGCGCTTCGGCGGCTACTGGACGATGGACGCCAGCCTGCTGTCCTTGACCCGCGATGAAGGAACCGACAGCCACCGCGTCTCGATGGAGGCGGGCTACACCCTGCCCTACACCGCGCCGGCCGGCGACATCTACACCTTCCGCGCGAGCTTGCGCGGCGACGGCTATCGGGTGGCCGACCTGCCCGGCGACGACGACGGCTTCGCCGGCCGCGTGGTCCCCGAGGCGTCGCTGGAATGGCGCTATCCCTTCACGCGCGACCGCGGCACGGTGCAGGAGGTGCTGGAGCCGATCGTTTTGGGCGCGATCAGCCCGATCGGCCAGAACCCCGACACGATTCCCAACGAAGACAGCCGCTTCATCCGCTTCGACCCCAACAACCTGTTCGATCCCAACCACTTCACCGGCCTGGATTTGGTCGAGGGCGGGCCGCGCCTGACCTATGGCATGCGCTATGGCGTCTATGGCGAGCAGGGCGGATACAGCTCGATCCTGGTGGGGCAAAGCTGGCGTCTGAACGAGATGGCGCTGTTCCAGCCCGAGCACGGCCTGGACGAGAATTTCTCGGATCTGGTGGGCAAGATCGTGCTGAGCCCCGGCCCGTGGCTGGACTTCGCCTACAGCTTTCGGATCGACGAAAGCGACTTCCAGCGCCATTACGACGAGTTGAGCCTATCCGTCGGCGCGAAGGCGGCGCGCCTGTGGGCCGACTATCTGTTCGTCGACAGTCCACCCGGAACGAGCGAGTTCCCCGATCGCGAGGAGGTCAGTCTGGGCCTGTATCTGGCGCTGGCCGATCGTTGGAGCGCGAACGTGTTCACCCGCTGGGCGCTGGGCGACGATCCCGAGCCGTTGACGACGGGTCTGCATCTGGTCTACGACGACGAGTGCTTCACCCTGGCGGGCAGCATCATCGACAACAACACCACCGACCGCGACATCGGATCGGGCATCTCGGTCCTCTTGCGGGTGGTCTTCAAGACTTTGGGCGAGGTCCCGCTGACGCTCATGTGAGACGAGGAAATAGCCTGATGCGGCGAGTGAACGACGGATTCTTGACATGCGCGGGCGCCCTGGTCGTCGCGCTGGCGCTGTGGGCGAGCCCCGCGGCTTCGGCCGAGCCGGTCGACCGACTGGCCGCGGTGGTCAACGACGAGGCCGTCACGGCGCGCGACATCGAAACCCGCGCCCGGCTGGTGATGCTGTCCTCGGGCCTGCAGGACTCGCCCGAAATCCGGCGGCGCATGATGCCGCAGGTGGTGCGCCGCCTGATCGACGAGCGGCTTCAGTTGCAAGAGGCCGAGAAGCTGAAGATCACCGTCACCGACAGCGACATCGCGCAAGGAATCGCCACCATCGAGCAGCGCGGCAAGTTGGGGCCGGGCGGATTCGAGAAGCTGCTGCGGGCCAACGGCATCGACATGGCCGCCGGACGCCAGCAGGTGCGCGCCGAAATCGCCTGGATCAAGGTGGTGCGCCGCAAGCTGCTGCCCAACGTCAAGGTCAGCGAGGAAGAGATCGACGCCAAGCTGGAGACCGTGCGCGGCAATCTGGGCCAGCCGGAATTCCTGGCCGCCGAGATCGTGCTGCCGGTCGAGCAGCCCGACCAGGAGGACGAGGTCAAGACGCTGCTGGAACGCCTGGTCGAGCAATTGCGCGCCGGCACCCCCTTCAGCGCGCTGGCCCAGCAGTTCTCGCAAAGCGCGACCGCCGCCAATGGCGGCGATCTGGGCTGGGTGGCCCCGGCCATGCTGGACCCCGACATCGCCAAGGCGCTGGGCGGCATCGAGGTCGGTCAGGTGGCCGCCGTGCGCTCGTCGGCCGGCTGGCACATCGTCGCGCTGCGGGAAAAGCGCATCGCCGGCCAGGGGCGCGACGCCAGTGGCGTGATGCTGGACCTCGCGCAGATCGTTTTGCCCCTGCCCCGCGATCTTCCCCAGGAGGAGGCCCTGCGGCGGGTCGGCGAATTGAAGGCCCAGACCCGCGCCGTCAAAAGCTGCGACGAGATGGAGACCCTGGGCAAGACCCTGCGGCTGTCCCAGTCGGGCCGTCTGGGCAAGGTCAAGGCCGGCGACCTGCCCGACCATCTGCGCGAGGTGGTGCTGAAACTGGGCGAGAAGACCCCCAGCGAGCCGGTGCCGGTGCCCGGCGGCGCCGCCATCCTGATGGTCTGCAAGCGCGACACCCCCGACGCCGCCCTGCCCAGCCGCGAAGCGGTGCGCGCCCGCATCGAGGAGGAGCGCCTGGACATCCAGGCCCGGCGTTACCTGCGCGACCTGCGCCGCGCCGCCTTCATCGAGCTGCGGATGTGACGTGATCCTTTCGCTGACCATGGGCGAGCCGGCCGGAATCGGCGGCGAAATCGCCTGCAAAAGCTGGATGCGCCGCGATTCGGGGGTTCCGCCCTTTTTCCTGATCG
>JADGAL010000080.1 GCA_015232025.1 Alphaproteobacteria bacterium | reverse complement strand
GTCGAAGCCGGCGCGGCCCAGCGCCTCGACCAGCACCTCGCGCTTCCACACCGCGCAGGCGGCGTCGTCGAAATGTTGCAGCGAGCACCCGCCGCAACGGCCCCAATGCGGACAGCGCGCCGCGACGCGCAGCGGTGCCGGTTCCAGAACCTCGATCAGGCTGGCCGCCAGTCCCTCGCCGCGGCGGCCCTCCAGGCGCGCCACCACGCGGTCGCCGGGCAGGGTGGCCGCGACGAACACGGCCTCGCCGTCCAATTGGGCGACGCCATCGCCACGGGCGCCCAGGGTTTCGATCGCCAATTCGACCGGGCGGCCGGGCGGGGCGCGGCGGACCGGGCGCGACTTGCGTTTCATGGGGGGACTTTCAGGGGGTTAGGCGCGGGAAGCGACGGCGGCCAGATCGGACACGAAGCGGCCGAACAGTTCGGCCAGGGCCTCGTTCATCGCCTGGGCGGCGGCGGCCACGCCGCCGTCGGCCGGGACGGGGCGCTCGACGCGATAGGTGCGCAACAGGATCGGTTTGCCGGCGGTGCGGCCGCTCACGCCCAGTTCGATCTCGGCGACCACGGCGGGGCGGTCGCCGGTGATCCGCTCGAAGCGGCGGATGTGGCCTTGCACGATGGTGTCGGGCAGGGCGCGCAGGTCCGAGGTCAACACGGTCTCGGCGGCGTTGGCGGCGCGCAGATATTTGACCAGCGCGTCTTGGACCAAAAGGCCGGGCGGATCGGTCCAGAACTCGTAGGCGTAATTGCGGACCGACAGCGGCGCGCCGCGGTCGACATGCACGATGGCGCGTTCCGAGGCCAAGCCGTCGGCGCCCAGGCGGCTGACCTCCAGCACGCCCGGCAGGATCGGGCGCGGGGCGGCCTGGGCCGGGCTGGGCACCTCCAGCCGGTAGAAATTGTCCTTGGGCGGCGGCGCGCCCGCGCAGGCGGCGCACAGCGAGACGGCGAGCAGGATCGCGGCGGGACGAAACATGGACAAGGCGGCTCCTTCAGCGGGTCTCGTCGCGGCGCGCGCCGCTTAGCAGCAGCCCCGGATTCTGCCGCAGCAAGCGGCTGAATTCGTGCATGTTGCGCGACATGCCGTCCAGATTGTAAACGATCGAATCGATGTTTCGGGACACGGTCTGCAGCGTATGGCGCAGGCTGGTCATGCTTTCGCCGACATTCTCGCTGTTGCGGGCCACGGTTTGGTCGACGGTCTTCATCACCTGGTCGATGGCGCGGCGCGTCTCGGACAACTCGTCGACGAACCGCACCAGCCCGGTCGAGGCGCGCTGAAGATTGTTCAAGGTCGCCTGAACGCTTTGGGTGTTGGCGGGTCCCAGCAATTCGCCATTGACCCGCCGGCCGGTCAGGACCAACTCGCCGGTCAATTCGCGGACATTGGTGGTGATCTCGGGCGTCTGGCGGGCCAGATCGGCGGTCATCGCCACCAGATTGCCGATCAGTTCGGGGGCGTGCTCGGCCAGCGGCCCGCCGATCGCGTCGACATTGCGGGTCAGCGCCTGGAGCAGCGGCTTCAGCGACGTTTCGGACAATTCCGACATCTGCTGCGCGATGTTGGTGGCCACCGCGAAGAGATTGCCGGCCATGCTGCCGGGAATGGTGGCGCCGGGCTCGAAGCTTTCCGTCGACGTGCCGCCGCGGATGTCGATGGCGATCGCCGACAAAAGGCCCGAGGCGGTGACCACCGCCACCGCGTCGCGCGGGATGGTCCAGCCCTTGCGCACCGCCATGTGGACCCGGAAGCGGGTCTGGCCGCCGTCGCGCACCGGGTCGATGGTCTCGACCTGGCCGATCGTGAAGCCCTCGTACATCACCTTGGTGCCGCGCAGGATGCCGGCCACGTTGCCATACGAGGTGTAATAGACGTCGCCGCCGCCGGTGCGGCCGGTCAGCAACCCCACCGCGACGATCAGCGCCGCCGCCATCGCCAGCACGAAGGCCCCGACGAAGGTGTAGTTGAGCGCGTTGTTCTTCATGCGGTGGTCATCCCTCGCCCGTCAGCCGGCGCAGATAGGCGTCGGCGTCGAGTGTAAACTCCTCGGTGCGCCGGTTCAGCAGGTTTTGCACCCGTTCGCTGGGATGGGCGCGGATCTCGTCCACACTCCCCAGCGCGATGATCTCGCCCTTGTCCAACACGCAAATGCGGTCGGCGATCTTGAAGGCGCTTTCCAACTCGTGGGTGACCACCACGATGGTCATCCCCATCGCGTCGCGCAAGCGCAGGATCAGTTGGTCGATCGACGACGACACCACGGGGTCCAGCCCGGCCGAGGGCTCGTCGCAGAACAGCAGCCGGGGGTCCATCACGATGGCGCGGGCCAGCGCGGCGCGCTTGATCATGCCGCCCGACAACTCGGCCGGCATCAGATGCTCGAAGCCGGCCAGCTCGACCACCTCCATCTTCAGGCGGGCCATGATGCGCATGGTCTTTTCGTCGAGATCGGTGTGCTCGCGCAGCGGCAGCATGATGTTCTCGCCGACGCTCATCGAGCTGAACAGGGCGCCGCCCTGGAAGGCCACGCCCATCTTCTTGCGCAGATCGAACAATTCCAGCGGGCCGATCGCGTTGATGTCCTTGCCCAGCAGGCGGACCACGCCCGAGGTGGGGCGCAACAGCCCCAGCAGATGGTTGAGGAAGGTGCTCTTGCCCGAGCCCGATCCCCCCATGATGACCATGATCTCGCCCTCGCGGACGTCCAGGCTGACGCCCTTCAGGATCAGGCGGTCGCCGTAATGGGTGACCAGATCGCGCACCTCGATGGGGTTGGGCCGGTCGGGACTCATCGGGTGACGGCGAACACGAAGATCATGTCGGTGACCACGATGGCGCTGATCGCATGCACCACCGAGCGGGTGGTGACCCGGCCGACCCCCTCGGCGCCGCCGCTCACCGAGGCGCCGTTGACCACGCCGACCAGGGTGATCAGCACGGCGAAAATGGCGCTTTTCGACAGGCCGTGGGTCAGGTCGTTGAGCTTGAGCGATTCGAGGCAGCGTTCGGCGTAGACGGCCAAGCTCATCGACAACTCGCCCGAGACGTACAGCCCGGCCCCCAGCAGGGCGACGAAATCGGCCCACAGGGTCAGGGCCGGCACCATCACGAGCATCGCCAGCAGGGCGGGAACGACCAGGAAGCGCACCGGATTGATGCCCATGACGCGCAGCGCGTCGACCTCTTGATTGATGTGCATGGTGCCCAGCCGGGCGGCCAGCGCCGAGCCCGAGCGGCCGGCCACCAGAATGCCGGTGATCAGCGGCGCGAATTCGCGCACCACCGAAAGCGCGATGCCGGTGGTGACCCGCGACTCGGCGCCGAAGGGACGCAGCGAATAGATTCCCTGGATGGCCAGCATCACGCCGATCGTGCCGGCCAGCACGGTGACGATGGGCAGGGCGCGGATGCCGATCTCCATCGCCTGATCGAAGATGGCGGGCAGTCGCACCGGCTGGCGGCGGGCGCGGCCCAGCACCATCCAGAACAGGCTTTCGCCCAGCAGCGAGGCGCCGAAGCCGATCTCGGCGATGCCGCGCGCCGTGGCGCGGCCAACCCGCTCCAGCAGATTGGGCGAAGCGCTCACGCCTTGCCGCCCCCCAGCTTGGCCAGGGCCTCGTCCAGGCTGGCGTGGATGGCGAACACCCGGTCCAGCCGCGCCAGTTGCAGCACGCGCAGGGCGGCGGGCGACACGCCCGCCAGGGCGAAGGCCAAGCCGGCCTTGCGGGCGGTCTGGAAGGCCTCGACCAGACTGGCCACGCCCGAGCTGTCGATGTAGCTGACCCGCGCCATGTCGACCACCACGGTTCGGCCGGCCCCCAGCAGGTCCAGCAGGCCCTTGCGCACCTTGGGCGAATGCTGAAGATCGACGTCGCCGTCAAGGGCGACCACGGCGACGCCGGCTTGTTCGCTGATTTGCATGGTCATCGGCGGCCTCTCGATTGTCTTGGTCATTTGCAGCAGATTGCCGGCCCCTTCGGGCGGCGGCAGGAACGAGCATTCGTCCATGATCTCGCGGATGAAATGGGTGCCCAACCCGCCCGGCCGCACCTCGTCCAAAGGCCGCGGCCGCACCGTGCTGGCGTCCACCGGCTGGGCGAAATCCAGCAGGCGCACCACCAGGCGTCCGCCATCGCGCAGCATGGTCAGCACCACCTCGCCGCCACCGCCGCGATAGGCGTGGCGGATGATGTTTTGGCAGGCCTCGTCGACCGCCAGCACCACGTCGCGCGCGCAGTCCTCGCCGCAACCGGCCGACAGCGCGGTTTCCGACACCGCCTCGCGCACCGATTTCAGGGCGGCCGGCTCGGCGGCGAAGCGCTTCTCCAGCAGCGGCGTCATCGCCGCCCCTCGATCACCAGCAGGGTCGAGTCGTCGTGCGGATCGCCGCGTCCGGCGGCGCTTTCGACCATCGCCGCGGCTTGGGCCGAGGGGGGCAGCGCGGCCGTCGCGGCGATCAGCCGGCGCACGCCTTGCGAGCCCAGCATGCCGCCGCCGCTCGGCGCCTCGGTCAGGCCATCGGTGAACAGATAGAGGCGGGCGCCGTCCAGCGCCACCTCGCTCTCGGGCATGTCGGGCGGAACCAGTTCGGCGGCGATGCCCAAAGGCGGAACGCCGGCCCGGAATTCCTCGTATTCGGTCCCCCGGCACAGCAGGGCGGGTTCGTGGCCGGCATTGGCCAGCACCGCCCTGCCGCTGGCGCGATCCAGCAGCCCGGCGACCATCGTGACGAAGCGCCCGCCGTCGCCGGTCTCGCACAGCTCGGCGTTGATGCGCGACAACAGGGCGCCGGGGCGGCCCCCGTCCTTGGCGAGGCAGCGGAACAGGCTGGCCGTCTTGACCATCAGCAGGGCGGCGTCGATGCCCTTGCCCGACACGTCGCCGATGCAGAACGCCAGGCGGTCGTCCGGCAGCGCGACGAAATCGAAGAAGTCGCCCGACACGCCGCGCGCCGCGCGGTTGACGCCCGCCGCGGCGGCCTCGGGGCCTTGGGGCACCGGCAGCATGCCGCGCTGGATGTGCGCGGCCAGTTCCAACTCGCGGCGCACCCGCTCCTGCTCGACCATCGCGGCGGCCATCCGGGCGTTCAAGAGGGCCAGCGCCGCCGAGGCCGACAGCGCCTGCAACAGGCCCTGATCGGCCGCGTTGAACAGCCCGCCGCCGCGCTTGTTGATCAGCTCGATGGCGCCCAGCCGGGTGCCGGCCACGCTCATCGGCGCGCACAGCACCGAGCGGGTGGTGAAGCCGGTGTCGCGGTCGACGGTGTCGTGGAAGTCCGGGTCGCGGGCCGCGTCGCGCACCATGCGGGCGCGATCCTCGGCCACCGTGCGCCCGACGATGCCGCCGCCCATCGGCACCGACAGGCCGGTGATGTCGACCGGCCCCAGGCACGCCGAGCACACCAGCCCGCCCGCCGCCTCGTCGACCAGGAACAACGACGCCGCCTCGGCGCCGACCCAGTCGGCGATGCGTCGCAGCCCATGCGCCAGCGTCGCATGGACATCGTGCGACGCCGCGAAATCGCCCGCCATTTCGGCGACGAGATCGAGCGGCTCGGCCGCGGTGACGGCGGTGATGGTCAACATCCGCCCATCATGCCCATTTGCCGGGCGGGGGTAAAGGCGGTTGAAAAAGGCAATTATCATTGCCATATTAGCGCAATACGGAAACGGAACTTTCCATGGCCAACACCATGAGGATCACCGAGGGGTTGCCGGCCGAAGCGCGCGGCCTGATGGTCGCCCTTGGCGCCGACCTGCGGCTGGCGCGCAAGCGGCGCCGGATCAGCCTGACGGCGATGGCGGAACGCCTGATGGTTTCGCCTCCGACCCTGCGCAAGCTGGAACGGGGCGACCCCACCGTCTCGCTGGGGGTGATGGTCACCGCGCTGTGGGCGTTGGGTCTCGGACGCGGCCTCGCCATGCTGGCCGCCCCCGAGACCGATGCGCTGGGCCTGCGGGCGGAACTGCGGCACCGCTCGGGCAAGCGCAAGGGGGCCGTGGATGAACTCGATTTCTGACCCTCCCAAACGGGCCTTCGTCTTCCTGGCGCGGGCAGGCGCCTGGACGCCGGTGGCGCTGCTCGAAGTCGGACTTCAACGCGAAGGGCGACCGCATTATTCGTTTTCCTATGGCAGGAAGTGGCGCGCGCGGGCCGACGCGTTCCCGCTGGACCCGGTCCACCTGCCATTGGACTCCGCCATCGAACCCAGCCCCCGCATGTTCGGGGCCTTGCTCGATTCCGGGCCGGATCGCTGGGGAAACAGGCTGCTGGACGAGCGGTTCGCCGAGAAGGCCCGCCCGCCGACCATCCTGGACCGCCTTCTCCTGGCCGGGGACGACCGCGCCGGCGCCTTGGCCTTCGGTCCAACCGCCGATGCGCCCGTGCTGCGCCCGGCGATGGTGCCGATTCGCGACCTTGCCGCCGTCGAGGAGGCCATGGTGCGCTTCGATGCCGGCGAGCGCCTGGAACCAGACCTCGCGGTGCTGGCCAACGGCACCAGCCTGGGCGGCGCCCGCCCCAAGGCCACGGTCAGGCGCACCGATGGCGGCCTGTGGCTGGCGAAGTTCCGGCGCAAGGCGGACGCCATCGACGTGGTGCGCGCCGAACACGCGACGATGACCTTGGCCGCCGCGGCGGGACTCCGGGTCGCCGACACCGAAGTGGTCTCGCTGGGCGCCAACCGCGAGGCGCTGCTGGTCCGCCGATTCGACCGATGTCTGGATGACCGGCGCCCCTATCTTTCGGCGCTCAGCCTGACCGGGCGCGCCGAGACCGATGTCGGCGGCGGCTACCCCGAGATCGCCGACGCCATGCGCCCGCACCAAGTCGGAAGCGGCCGCGCCGATCTGGTCGAGCTTTATCGACGCATGGTCTTCAATGTCGCGATCGGCAACACCGACGACCATCTGAAAAATCACGGATTCCTGCGCGCCGAGGGCGGTTGGACCCTGTCGCCCGCCTTCGATGTCGTTCCGACGGTCGATGGCGACGACTTTCAGGCGATCTCGGTGGGCCGGATGGGGACCACGCCCAGCCGGGCGAACCTTTTGTCCGAATGCGGTCGCTTCGGCCTGGGCGCCGAGGACGCTTCGGCGATCACCGCCCGAATCCTCGAGGTCACGGCCCGCTGGCGGGAGCACTTCGCCGCCTGCGGCGTTCCCGACGCCGATCTGCGCGTCATCGGCCGCCGGGTTGGGCGGCTTTAGGAGGATGTGGTCGAAGCGCGGCTTTTCCGGAGTCGTGTTTGAGGGTATGTTGGCCGAGGTGGGAACCGATAACATACTGATTGGGAGATGGGGATGGAAAAGTCCTTAAGGCGTCTTGTCACTGTAGACAGGGTCCTCGAAATTTCGGCATCGACCATTAGCATTGTTCTGGGGTTGTTCGGAATTAGCCAGTACTACGAATCGAACACCATCAAGCCGGAGCGTATCTATTCCAGCACCGAAGCTGCTGGGCTTCTGGGGATGGATCGTCTGGCCCTGCTCCGCCTCGTCACAAGCGGGGCGATCCAGGCCGGCAAGGGCGGCAATGGCAACTATCTGATCATTGGCCAATCCCTGATCAATTATTTGGCGTCCTCGCCCGAGCCGACGTCCGGCGCCGACCGTGCGTCCCCACCTCATGCCGCGCGAAGTGTTTCACTGACTTGAATTTTTCGTTGCGAAACGGCTCGCGCGTTGACGCCTCGCGAGCCGGGCCGCGACAATGCGGCTGAAACCCGAGGTGTAACGATGAGCACTCCCCTGGCTCGCGGCAATCCACCATCGCCGCCGATCCGCATCCAGACCCGCTATCACCGCACGGCGGTGCCTTCGCCCGGTGTGCCGCTGGGCGAAGGCTGGCGCGAGGTGATCGATCGTCTGGACCACGCCTTTCAGCCGATCGTCAACGTTCACACCGGCTTCTGCTTCGGCTACGAGGCGCTGCTGCGCAACGTCGATCAGGCCGGCTTCGGCTCGATCCACGGCTTCTTCGACGCCTGCCACGCCGAGGGCGTGCTGGCCGAGGTGGAAGCGGCGCTGTGCGAGCGGGCGGTGGCCAAGTTCACCCGGATTCCCCATCACCGCAAGGTCAAGCTGTTCCTGAACATCGACAACCGCGTGGCGCCCCATCCCCTGTCGGCGCCCCAGGGAATCGCCGGAATGCTCGAGGCGCGCGGGCTGGCCGCCACCGACCTGGCCCTCGAACTGTCCGAGCGCCAGCCCTTCGCCTGGCCGCCCGGCGCCGGCGGCAAACGGCGCCGCCCTCCCTTCAAGCTGGCCATCGACGATTTCGGAGTCGGCCATTCCGGGCTCGAGACGCTGCACGCCTGCGAGCCCGACTTCGTCAAGCTCGACCGCTTTTTCATGGCCGACATCGCCACCGACGCGCGCAAGAAGGTGATGCTGTCGCATGTCGTCTCGGTGGCCCATCTGCTGGGCATCGTGGTGATCGCCGAGGGTGTCGAGACCGAGCGGGAATTCTTCGCCTGCAAGGGCGCCGGCTGCGATCTGGTGCAGGGCTGGCTGGTCCAGCGCCCCGAGACCGAACTGGGAAACCTGCATCTCGACTACGGGCATATCGAGACGCTCAGCCGCTCGGATCGCCGCGCCCGGCAGTCCGACCAGCATTTCGTGACCCGCCAGATGGAGGTCATCGAGCCGCTGCCGGTCGAAACCGGCATGGACGTGGTGTTCCAGCATTTCCGGGCCAATCGCGACCAGACCTTCCTGCCGGTGGTCGACGGGTCCGGCGCGCCCCTGGGCATCGTGCGCGAACGCGACCTGAAGCAGTTCATCTACTCGGCGTTCGGCCGCGATCTGATCGCCAACAAGGCGTTCGGCTACACGCTGGCCCATTTCCTGTCCAAATGCCCGATCGCCGATCTGCACACCCCGGCCGAGCGGCTGATCGAATCCTTTTCGGCGATCGAGGATTCGGACGGCATCATGATCGTCGAGGACATGCGCTATATCGGCTTCCTGTCGGCGCGTTCGCTGCTGCGGGTCATCAACGAAAAGAACGTCGCGGTGGCGCGCGACCAAAATCCGCTCAGCAAGCTGCCGGGCAACGGCATCATCCACGAGAAGACGTCGGAAGCCCTGGCCGACCGCGCCATCGGGCATGATTTCGTCTATTTCGACTTCGACAATTTCAAGCCCTTCAACGACAAGTACGGCTTCCGCCAGGGCGATCGGGCGATCCTGCTGTTCGCCGAGATCCTCGAGGACATGTCCAGGCGCTACGAGGTGTTCGTCGGCCATATCGGCGGCGACGACTTCTTCGCCTCGTGCTCGGACATGGCCGCCGAAACGGTCGAGCGGGCGGTGACCGAGGCGATCACCCGCTTCGCCGCCGATGTGCGCGGCTTCTACGACGACGAGGCCCGCGAGGCCGGCGCGATCGAGGCGCTCGACCGCGACGGCAACCACCGCCGCTTCCCGCTGCTCACCGTCAGCGCCTGCATCCTGTCCCTACCGGCCGGGCGCGGCGTCTACTCGCTGGACGAGGTGGCCGGCCTGATCGCCGATCTCAAGAAGGTGGCCAAGGTCGCCCCCGACAAGCTGGCCCGCGGCTCGGTGGACTGACGCCGACGCGCCGTCAGCCCCGCCCGACCGCCCGCCAGCCGATGTCGCGGCGGCAGAAGCCGTCCGGCCAATGCAAGGAATCGACGGCGGCGTAGGCGCGCGCCTGCGCCTGGGCGACGTCGGTTCCCGTGGCGGTGACGCCCAGCACGCGGCCGCCGGTGGCGATCAGGCGGCCTTGGGCGTCGCGGGCGGTGCCGGCGTGGAAGACCATCGCGCCCTGTTGGGCGGCGGCCGTCTCGACGTTCTCGATGAGGGTGTTCTTGGCGTAGGGGCCGGGATAGCCGTTGGCCGCCATCACCACCAGCAGGGCGGCGTCGTCGGACCATTCGAGCGCGAGTCGCGACAAGGTGCCGTCGCGCGACGCCTTCAGGGCGGGCAGCAGGTCGGATTTCAGCCGCGCCATCAGCACTTGGCATTCGGGATCGCCGAAGCGGGTGTTGAACTCCAGCAGCCGGGCGCGGCCGTTCTCGATCATCACGCCTGCGAACAGCACGCCCTTGAAGGGCCGGCCCTCGGCCTTCATGCCGCGCACGGTGGGCAGCACGATGTCGTCCATGATCTGCCGCTCGATGGCGGGGGTGACCACGGGGGCGGGGGAATAGGCGCCCATGCCGCCGGTATTGGGGCCTCTGTCGCCGTCGAAGGCCGCCTTGTGGTCCTGGGCGGCGATCAGCGGCAGCGCGGTCTCGCCATCGACCAGGGCGAAGAAGCTGGCCTCCTCGCCGGCCAGGAATTCCTCGACCACGATCTCGTCGCCGGCCGCCCCGAAGGCGCGTCCGGCCATCATTTGATCGATCGCGGCCAGCGCCTCGTCGACGCTTTGCGCCACCACCACCCCCTTGCCGGCCGCCAGACCGTCGGCCTTGACGACGATCGGCGCGCCGTGTCGGCGCACGAACTCCTTGGCGGCCTCGGGCTCGCGGAAGCGGCCATAGGCGGCGGTGGGGATGCCGTGGCGGGCGCACATGTCCTTCATGAAGCCCTTCGACCCTTCAAGGCGCGCCGCCTCGGCCGAGGGGCCGAAGGCGGCGATGCCGGCCTCCTCCAGCCGGTCGACCAGACCGCCGACCAGGGGCACCTCGGGGCCGACCACCACGAAATCGATCGATTCGGCCTTGGCGAGGCGCAGGATGCCGTCGATGTCCTCGGCCGCGACCGGACGGCAGTCGGCCGTCTCGGCGATGCCCGCGTTGCCCGGCGCGCACAGCAGCGCCTCGCACAGGGGAGAGCGGCGAATCGCCCAGCACAGGGCGTGCTCGCGGCCACCCGACCCGACCACCAGGACCCTCATGAGCGTCTCCTCGTCGCTTGTATCGGCGGGCCGTCTTGTACCATAAAGGAACGCTGATCATGACCGGAAATCCCGACCTCAAATCCAACCTGCCGGAATTCACGGTAAGCGAAATCTCGGGGGCGTTGCGCCACACCGTCGAGGAGACGTTCGCCCAAGTCCGCGTGCGCGGCGAGGTCTCGGGGTTCAAGCGGCACGGCTCGGGCCATTTGTATTTCTGCCTGAAGGACGCCGAGGCGGTGCTCGACGCGGTGTGCTGGCGCGGCTCGGCGCTGCGCCTGGGGGTCAAGCCCGAGGACGGCATCGAGGTGATCTGCACCGGCCGTCTGACCACCTATCCCGGCCGCTCGAAATACCAGATGGTGGTCGAGCGCGTCGAACTGGCCGGCCAGGGTGCGTTGCTCAAGCTGCTCGAGGACCGCAAGCGCCGCCTCGCCGCCGAGGGCCTGTTCGATCCGGCCCGCAAGAAGCCGCTGCCCTTCCTGCCCCGGGTGATCGGCGTCGTCACCTCGCCGACCGGGGCGGTGATCAAGGACATCCTGCATCGCCTCGCCGAGCGCTTTCCGCGTCCTGTGCTGCTGTGGCCGGTGCCGGTGCAGGGCGAGGGCGCCGCCGAGCGGATCGCCGCCGCGATCAACGGCTTCAACGCCCTGCCCGAAAATGGGCCGGTGCCGCGTCCCGATCTGCTGATCGTGGCGCGCGGCGGCGGCAGCCTCGAGGATCTGTGGGCCTTCAACGAGGAGGTGGTGGTGCGCGCCGCCGCCGCCTCGCGCATTCCGCTGATCTCTGGCGTCGGGCACGAGACCGACACCACGCTGATCGACTTCGCCGCCGATCTGCGCGCCCCCACGCCGACCGGCGCGGCCGAGAAGGCGGTGCCGGTGCGGCTTGATCTGGTCGCCCAACTGGGCGGGCTGGGCCAGCGCCTGCTCGGCTCGATGGCGCGCAACATGGGCCACCGGCGCGAGCGGCTGGAGGGGCTGGCGCGCGGCCTGCCCAATCCGCGCCGGCTGATCGAGGATCACACGCGGCGCCTCGACGATCGCTTCGAGCGCCTGCTCAACGCGCTGCCCAACCTGCTGCACCGGCGCCGCGCCGAGGTCGAACGCCTGGGCGCCCGTCTGCCCTCGCCGCGCGAGCAAATCGCGCGGGCCGGCCACCGGCTGGAACGCGGCGGGGCGACGCTCGGCCACGCCATCCG